>NZ_JAMYSN010000005.1:0-290184 GCF_040321955.1 Mesorhizobium sp. M0217
CGCCACAACGACGTCGCGCATCTCGAAAGCCTGCTGCAGGTGGCGGGCCGCGAACGCGCCAAGCTGATCGTGTTCGAGAGCGTCTATTCGATGGATGGCGACATCGCGCCGATCAAGCAGATCGTCGAACTGGCCGAACGCTACAACGCCATGACCTATATTGACGAGGTCCATGCCGTCGGCATGTACGGACCGCGCGGCGGCGGCATCACCGAGCGCGAGGGGCTTGCCGACCGCATCGACATCATCGAAGGCACGCTGGCCAAGGCATTCGGCACGCTGGGCGGCTATATCGCCGGCAACAGCGCCGTCATCGACGCGGTGCGCTCCTATGCTCCGGGCTTCATCTTCACCACGGCGCTGCCGCCGGCCATCGCCGCCGCCGCCACCACGTCCATCCGCCACCTCAAGCGGTCGCAAGCCGAGCGCGATGCGCAACAGCGCCAGGCGTCGCGGACCAAGGAGGTTCTGTCTGCAGCTGGCCTGCCGGTGATGGAATCGCCGACGCACATCGTGCCAGTGCTGGTCGGTGACCCCGAACTCTGCAAGATGGCCAGCGACCGTCTGCTCGGCGTGCACGGCATCTACATCCAGCCGATCAACTATCCGACCGTGCCGCGCGGCACCGAGCGGCTGCGCATCACGCCGACGCCGTTCCATACCGATGCGCTGATTGCGGGACTTCAGGACGCGCTGGTCGAGACATGGGATGCGCTGGGCATTCCCTACGGCTCCGCCGGACGGCCCACTGTCGCCAAGAGCGACCGGATTGTGCCGCTGCTGGTGCCGAAGTCGGGCGGCTGAAGCCGCCGGCCGGGAAACCGATGCCTAGCCAGTCCAGCTTTCAGCTATTTGATCCCGCTCAATGCTGAGAGCGTCTCGATGCCTCACAATGAGCTTCAAATTGCTGAGGAGCTTCATCATGGGCCATAATTCTCACACATCCTTCGCTGACTTCACGCACGCTGCCCAGCAAGCCCAGCAATGGGTCAGGGAGCTTGCCGGCGATCTCTCCTGGAGCGAACCGAGCTCCTGCCGCCTCCTGCGATGCGTTCTGCACTCGGTGCGCGACTGGTTGTCTCAAGCGGAGATGGCTGATCTGTCAGCGCAGCTGCCTGTTCTGGTTCGTGGCATCTACTTCGAAGGCTGGAAGCCATCTGCGCCTGCGTGTGAACGCACGAAGCGCGACTTTATTCTCAGCGTCAGGAACAGTTTTGGCTACGATGACGAGATCGACTTCGACGTCGCCATCAACGCGGTATTCAAGCTCCTCGATCGTCACATTTCGCATGGTGAGATCGTCCAGGTCAGGAACTCGATGAAGAAGTCACTGCGCAACCTGTGGCCGGTGAATTGACCGATGTTTCGCGACCGCGAAGACGCTGGAGCGAAGCTCGGCCTGGAGCTCGGCAGGCTTCAATTGCATCACCCCATCATACTGGCCTTGCCGCGTGGCGGCGTGCCTGTCGCTGTGGAAGTGGCAAAGATCCTCAACGCTCCTCTTGATCTGCTTATCGTCTGCAAGGTCGGCGCCCCAGGTAATCCCGAGCTGGCTGTTGCAGCAATCGTCGATGGCGACCCCGGGGAGGTCGTGTTGAACCGGGAGATCGTCGAGGCCTATGCGCTCGATCGAGGCGAGCTACGCGTGTTGATTGCAAATGAGCGTCCAGAACTCGAACGCCGGCGCGCTGCCTATCGAGGGAAGACCAAACCGATCTCGATCGCGGGAAAGACCGCGATCATCGTCGATGACGGGGCCGCGACGGGTACAACCATGAAAATCGCGATCCGCGCCATCAAGCGCCGGTCACCGAGGGAAATCATCGTGGCAGTTCCTGTTTCGCCGCAAGAGACGGTCGCTGAACTGGCACGCGAAGCGGATCGTGTGGTTTGCCTAAGTCAACCAGGACAGTTCCGTGCCCTGAGCTACCATTACATCCGGTTTCCTCAGCTCTCGGACGGTGATGTCGTCGCTGCCATGGGCGAGGCTGTCCGGTCGCAAACCGACAGGCAACAACTCAGTGCGCAACACGCAGCCGGTTCGAAAGTCGCCACGAAATCAATGCCACGGAACAACCCAGAGACATAGGAGATCACCTCATGCTGGTCCGAACACTTTCTGCCTTGGAATGCACCAAGATTCTGACGGCCAATCGCGTTGGCCGCCTGGCATGCGCGAAGGACAGGCAGCCTTATGTCGTGCCCCTCTACTACGCCCATTCGGATGCTCATCTTTATGCGTTTTCCATGCCGGGCAAGAAGATCGAATGGATGCGAGTCAATCCGCTGGTGTCCCTCCAGGTCGACGAACATGGCCAGGGCCGAGGATGGAGAAGCGTGGTTGCCGATGGCCGGTACGAAGAACTGCCTGACCACATCGGCCACAAGCTTGAGCGGGACCATGCCTGGTCGTTGTTGAGCAAGCATACCGACTGGTGGGAACCTGGTGCACTCAAGCCCGTCACTCCTCCCACAGCCGACAGAGCACCGCACGTCTTCTTCCGGATCCTAGTCGAACAGGTGTCCGGCCGGGAAGCGAGCGAGTAGTCGTCCCATCGGATCTTGCGAGAATGCAAAGGGCCGGCGCAATCTGCGCCGGCTTTTCTCCTGTTGAACTGCTATCGCGCCATCAACACAGGCACTGACGAGCTCTCAAGCATCGACTTAGTCACCCCGCCAAAAATCCGCTCGCGCAGCCGGGAGTGTCCATAGGCGCCCATGACCAGGAGCTCGGCAGCCATGTCGCCGGCACGCTGGCGAAGCACGTCGGCGACCGAATGGTTCGCGCTCGGCAGTCGTTCGACAGTAACCTTCACGCCATGCCGGGCGAGATAGGCAGCGGCATCTGCCCCCGGCTCCGCACCGTGATGGAACTCGTCCTCGATCGGGTCGACCATAGCGAGGTGAACCTCTTCGGCGCCCTTCAACATATCGAGCGACTCGCGGACGGCGCGCGATGACTCAAGGCGGGCGTCCCAAGCGACCAGGATGCGTTTTGGTTTAAGGGTCGGGCGCGAGCCATCGGGAAAGAGCAGAATGGGCTTCCCCGACGAGAACAGCGTGCCCTCGATGACTTTGTCCTTCAGCGCATGGCTTGCCAGCAGATCTGGTCCCAGAATGGTCAGATCGGCGTAGCGGGCACGTCTGCCAACAACATCGTCCGCCCATCCCGTGTCGGGATAGTCGTCGCTCAGATCAGCCGATACCCCGGTTTTGGAGAGAAAGCCAGCGACGTCGGAAATTCTCTTCTTGAGCCTCTTGATCTCGGCCTGACGCTCCTCCAGCCAGGCCGGTGAGACGACAGCACCATATTCAACACCCGAGGGCGGTGCGGCCAGCTCGAGAACGAGCACGGAGAGATGGGCACCGATTTGTTCGCACAAGTCAGCGGCGAGCTTCAGATCGCCCTCCCCCTGGTTCGGTCCGGTAACCGTAAGCAGCGTCTTGAAAGTCACAGCAGCAACTCCTCAGTTCGAGTGAAGGTTCAGTTGATGCTGAAGCGTAAGCGAGAGGGGTTGGGGCGTTCATTGCGCTGAATCAAAGCGTTCTCCAGTTCTCGCGATTAGCTGTTGCCCGAGTTCGACGCGCCGGTCGGCGGTGGCTAAAATTGGCGAGCATCGACCAGATCGGAAGACATCGGATGAACGAGTCTACTCTACGACGCACATTGCTGGTCATCGCCATCCTGGGCCTCGCCATTGGTTTAGGGGTCTGGCGAACCAGGCTCGGCCCCTTTGAAGCCGACATGATCTGGACGGTGGCCACCTTGCCCGTGGTGGCAGCTCTCGCGATTTCCATTTTGCGTGATTTCTGGATCGGCCGCTTCGGCGTCGATGCGATTGCCTTGGTATCGATGTCCGCCGCGCTTCTGCTCGGACAACCCCTGGCGGCCGTGGTGGTGGCAATCATGTATGCCGGCGGCACGGTGCTTGAGGATTTTGCCCGCGGCCGCGCGGAACGCAACCTCAAGGCCTTGACCGACCGGTCACCGCGTGTCGCCCATCGAACGTCAAAGCTGGAGACCGAGACCATCTCCGTTGAAGACGTTGCCGTGGGCGACGAGCTATTGGTTCGGGCCGGCGAACTGCTTCCCGTCGATGGCATCCTGCTTGATGATTCGGCCTCTCTCGACGAGTCCGCCGTGAGCGGAGAACCGCTGCCGGAAAGGCGGACAGCGGGCGATATGCTCCGCAGCGGCACCATCAATGCGGGCGAGACCTTCAGGATGCGGGCCTCTGCTCAGTCCGAGCAGAGCACCTACGCAGCGATCGTTCGCATGGTTGCTGCAGCGCAGACCGTGAAAGCGCCTTTCATCCGCATGGCCGACCGCTTCGCGCTGCTCCTATTGCCAGCGACTCTGCTTGTCTCCGGTGGCGCCTGGTACATGTCTGGCGATCCGATTAGAGCATTGGCCGTGCTGGTCGTCGCGACGCCCTGTCCGCTTATCCTTGCTGCGCCCGTTGCCTTCATCGGCGGCGTGTCACGGGCGGCCCGCAGCTGCGTTCTGATGAAAGGCAGCGCGGCTCTGGAGGCGCTTGCACAAGTCCGGACCGCAATCTTCGACAAGACGGGGACCTTGACCATCGGCGGAGCTGAGCTCATCGAAATCGAAGTGGCGACCGGTCGCGACCCCGACAATCTGCTGCGGCTACTCGCGTCTTTGGAACAGGCCTCGCACCATGTGCTCGCCGACTCAATTATCCGGGCGGCGCGTGGCAAGCAGTTGACGCTTTCGCATCCGCGTGATGTCCACGAGCGTCGCGGTGCGGGCCTGAAGGGCCGGGTCGACAACATCTCGGTCACCGCGGGGTCGCGGGATCTCGTGCTCGCCGACAAGCCGCTGCCCGGCTGGGCGAAAAGCGGCGAGGAGAAATACCGGGAAGAGCCGGTGCTCAGGGTTTTTGTAGCACTAGGCGGACGGCTTGCCGGTGTTTTCACGTTGGGCGACGCCCTGCGTGTTGATGCGCGTGATGCACTCGGCAAGCTGCGCTCCGCTGGCATTGGGCGCATGATCATGCTCACAGGTGACGACGCCGTGGCTGCCAAGCGCATTTCCGCGTTGCTCAACCTCGACGCCATAGTCGCCGATGCGACCCCTGCCGATAAGGTCGCGACGGTCGAAGCCGAGAAGTCCGTGGCACCGACGATGATGGTCGGCGACGGCATCAACGATGCCCCTGCCCTTGCGGCCGCAACGGTCGGTATTGCCATGGGCGCACGTGGTGCGACCGCCTCCTCCGAGGCGGCTGACGTCATCGTACTGACCGACAGGCTGCAGCCGGTCGCCGATGCAGTTCGGATTGCACGGCGAACGCGATCGATCGCCTTGCAAAGCATCATTGCCGGGCTGGCGCTGTCGGGGCTGGCAATGATCGCGGCGGCCATGGGGCAGATTACCCCGGTTGCCGGAGCGCTGCTGCAGGAAGGGATTGACGTGGCGGTCATCCTGAACGCGCTGCGCAGCCTTGGCGATGGCCATCGGTGGCGCGCATAGTGGACGAACAGTTGATCGGTGAATTGCCATGGCACAGCAGAATCTGGTGGTTTGCAGCAAATGCGGTGGGGTCAACCGCCTGCCACTAGGCCGCAATGCCATGGAGGCGAAATGCGGAAAGTGCGGGAACAGGCTTTTTTCGGGACATCCCGAAGATGTCGATGCCGCGATCTTCGATAATCAGATCGGGCGCAGCAGCCTTCCAGTTGTCGTCGACGTCTGGGCACCATGGTGCGGCCCCTGCAAGATGATGGCTCCGGCTTATGAGGCGGCAGCAAATGAACTTGAGCCGCATGTCCGCCTGATCAAACTCAATTCCGACAATGAGCAGGCCGTTGCGGCGAAGTTTGGCATTCGAGCCATCCCGACCATGATCCTCTTTCATGGCGGACGCGAGATTGCGCGCACATCCGGCGCAATGACGGCAGGCCAGATCGTCAGGTGGGTTCGCGACCGCCTGCCGACGGTTGCCGCCTGAACGTCGCCGGCCAATGGATCCGCTCATCGCCCGGCTCGGACTTGCCCTCGCAATAGGTCTGCTTGTCGGCTTGGAGCGTGGCTGGCAGGAGCGGGATGCACCCGCTCGCACTCGCACAGCCGGCATCCGGACATTCGGCATATCCGGCCTGCTTGGCGGCGTGCTCGCCGCACTCGCCAACGCACTCGGCGCAGTATCCGTACTGGTCGGCGGTTTCATCGCCTTTGCGGCAATCTTCGCTTGGTACAAGGCGCGTGAGGCTGCCCATGACGAGGATTTCAGCGTCACCAGCGTGATCGCTGGCCTTGGCGTTTTTGCGCTTGGTGCGCTTTCGGTCGCCGGCGATTATCGGGCTGCCGCTGCCGGTGGGGCGGCACTGGCGGCAATCCTGGCCAGCCGAGAAGTCCTGCACGGCCTTCTGAAGCGCCTGACATGGGTCGAACTGCGCTCGGCGCTGATCCTGGCGGTGATGACGGCAATCATCTTGCCCCTGCTGCCAAACCGGACAATGGACCCATGGGGCGGTTTCAATCCCTGGGAGGTCTGGTTCCTGACGGTGCTGATGGCCTCGATTTCGTTCGCCGGCTACGTGGCTGTTCGCATACTGGGCAACACGCGTGGTCTGCTGGTCAGTTCGCTCACCGGTGCAATCGTCTCTTCCACAGCGGTGACCTTGGCGCTTGCCCGCAATGCCGCATCGGCAAGCAATCCGCTACCGCTCGCCGGGGCGGCATCCCTGGCTGCAATGGTTTCAGTGCTCCGCGTATGCGCCGTGGTTCTGATCGTCGAGCCAAGCGTGCTCGCATCGGTCGCCATTCCGGCGATTGCCGCGGCGCTCGCCTTCGCTGTCTGCGGCGCGTTGCTGCTGTCTCGCGACAGCGGGAACGGTGAAGGCAGCGCGATCGCGCGCAATCCATTCGAACTGGGCCCGTTGCTGCTCTTCGCCTTGCTCTTCGCCATCGTCGCGACCGCGAGTGCGGGGCTGGCCGCTCAATTCGGTGGGCGCGGTTTGCTGGCGAGCTCGGCGCTGGCCGGCGCATTCGATGCCGATGTTTCGGTGCTTGGCGCGCTGCGCCTGGTCAAGCATTCCGTCTCCGTCGAGACCGTGGGCCAGGCCGTGCTCGCGGCACTGGCGGCAAACGCCATTGGTCGCCTGTCGCTTGCGGTATTTGCCGGGCCGGTCAGGTTCTGGTTGCCAATGGCCGTCGCAACTCTCATCGCCGTCACCCTTGGTATCTGCGCCCTTTTGTTGCTTGCTCCTGGATAGAAGCGTTGTTCTCGATCCATCTTTGATGCGGATCAATGGCCAGGCCCTGACACCGTTCTATGGGACTCCATGAAAAGGAGTTCGCAATGACCAATCAAAAAGATCTCACCCCGAAATTCCGCCATGTCCGGCTGTTGCTCGCGCGCGAGAAAGGCCATCCGGAAGGGAACCGCGAGGAGGGCTATGACGTGCTGGCTCCATTGACCGGCGAAGGGCGGATCGATGCGGAAGAGTGGAAATCGCACAGCGCCTCCTGCCGTGTTCGCCGGTTTCGCACTGGCGAGCAGGATCTGATCGGCCGGCTGAGGCGCAAGCCCGGCGGACAGTGGTATTTCGACTACGCGGAAGGCGACCGCGATGACGAAATCGGCTTCCATCTCGGCGACGAACGGTTCGTGACCGGTGAATATGTGTCGATCGAGCGCAACGGCGCCATGCACACCTACCAGGTAGCAAGGGTCGAGCGGCCCTGACAGCAACGCCAAGCTCCCTGGGAGAAGACCATGTCACGACGCATCCTGATTGTGGTCGGCCATCCCGACCCATCCCCCGACCGGCTCTGCCGCGGTCTTGCCAACGCCTATGCCGAGGGCGCGGAAAGGGCGGGGCACGCCGTCCGACGGGTCGATCTGGCAGCACTCGACTTTCCGATGCTACGCACGATGCAGGAGTTTGAGCACGGTGCTGTGCCCGACAGCCTCAAGGACGCCGCCCAATCGATCGTTTGGGCCGAGCACATTGTCTTTGTCTTCCCGCTATGGCTCGGAACCATGCCGGCCATGCTCAAGGCATTCCTGGAACAGGTGATGCGGCCGGGAACGGCTTTTGCCTACCCGGACAAGGGCGGTGGATTCACCAAGACGCTGCTTCGCGGCCGTTCTGCGCGCGTCGTGGTTACGATGGGCATGCCTTCCGTTGTTTACCGGCTATGGTTCCTCGGACACGGCATCGCGGGCATGAAACGAAGCATTCTGCGTTTTGTCGGCATCAGTCCTGTGCACGAGACCTTGTTCGGCATGGTCGCTGGCGGCAACGATGCGACCCGTGCGAAATGGATCGGACAAATGCGCACGCTTGGTGAGCGTGGGCTTTAGCTGGTAACCCAGAAGCCGGGACAGCGGTTCAAAGGCATCTTTTGCCGGAGCCACAAACAAGCCAGAGCTTATGCGGCCGCCAACCGGAAATCGCGCGAGTTTTGGATGACGCGGGGATACGCATGCGAAATGAGAAACCCGCCACACCTTGGCGCGACGGGCGTCTCATCAAGGCGCGCCTTACTTGACCAGGATTGTCGCCCACATTCCGTTCATAAAGTGGCCCGGAATATTGCAAAAGACGGCATAGCTGCCGGGCTTGAGGTCGAGCGTCAGAGATCCGGTCTTGCCCGGATCAAGTTCGGAAACCTCGCCAAGATGGCCCGCCGCATCCTCGTTGACACGATTTTCATTCGGCACATATGGCAGGGTTGTCTTCTTGGCATCGGCGATCGGCACGACGATCATCTCGTGGACTGTATCCTTGGAGGTATTCTGGACTTGAAAGGTCACCTTGCCTGCGGGTACGAAGGTCTTGTCCAGCTTGACCCTCATGGTTGCCATGCTCATGTTGGCCGGCATGCCCATGCCCATTTTTGCATCGGCGTTCACCACCCCTTCCTTGTCCCATAGCTTGACGTTCACGGTCGTGTTGGCGAAGGCGGGTGCCGAGGCTGTTAATAGAACGAGGACCAGTCCGGTCTTGAAAGGCTTCATGTCTAAATGCTCCTGATCGCTCGCGGCGACCCCGTGAGCGCTGTTTTTGGAATCATTCCCGGTCGCCGCACCCGGCTAGAACAGCCAAGCTGACAACACGCTGACAGCGGATACAAACGGCGACCAAGATGCGATGGACCTTCACCCGAAGCGCTGCGTGTTTCACGGACTTATGGATCGACCGTGAACTCCGTCCACATGCCCGCGCGTAGTGACCTGTCACGTTAGAGACAAGGAGGTATTTTCCAGCCTAGATCGACGGTCGGCGTGCCTGACTTGCCGGGCCGAGTTCTGATACATCGCCATGTCGCCAGCTTATCTTCATCCACCCGATTTTCGGACTAAACATATACGGAAGCGGCTTGCCGGGATCGGCAAGGTACATCACGATCTTTCATGGACGGTGGGAGAACCGGCCAGATAATCCTCGTAGATTGTCAATCACGGTACCAGGACAGCCGCGCCGCTCAATCTCCCTTGCCTCAGATCGTCCAACGCCCGATTTGCCTGTTCCAGCGGATAGGCTTTGGTATGAGTGCGAGCCCGCGCACTCTTCGCAACGGGAAAGAACTCTTCCGCGTCGTGGCGCGTCAGGTTTCTACCGATATTAGTTCCCGCTCTTCCCAGAGCAATTCGTAGGACATCGCTGGGATGTCACTCATGCGTGGACCCTCAACTTCACCTTTGGAAATCAAACTTTCATTTGACCCGCATCAAAGCTGCCGGCTCGTTCTTCCTATTCATTGCCTCCCATCAGAGCCTCAATCTGGGAGAGCATCATGACTACGGCTGATTTCAACATCCCTGTTCCGAAAGTCGCGACAGCGGCGCCAACGAAACTTCGACTGGGTTCCCTGACCGCATTGGTCATCGGTTCCATGGTCGGCTCCGGCGTGTTCAGCCTGCCGCAGAACATGGCAGCCGGTGCCGGTCCTCTCGCCATCCTGATTGGCTGGGCCATCACTGCGGTTGGCATGCTGGCGCTGGTCTTCGTCTATCAGTCGCTTGCCACCCGCAAGCCGGAGCTCGACGCCGGGCCCTACGCCTACGCCAAGGCCGGCTTCGGCCCCTTCATCGGTTTCAACAGCGCCTGGGGTTACTGGATCAGCGCCTGGGTCGGCAACGTTTCCTACGCTGTGATCGTGTTCAGCGCCCTGTCCTATTTCTTTCCCGCCTTCGGCGATGGAAACACCTGGCAGGCGGTGCTCGGCGCGTCGATCCTGCTGTGGCTGATCCACATGCTGGTTCTCGCCGGCATCCGGCAAGCGGCGATCATCAACCTCATTGTGACGGTGGCGAAGATCGCTCCGATCGTGCTGTTCGTCGGGGTTGTTGCCGTCGCCTTCAAACTTCAGGTCTGGTCTCTCGACTTCACCGGTCTCGGCAACGCCAGTCTCGGCTCGATCACCGCGCAGGTGAAAAGCACGATGCTGGTGACCCTGTGGGTCTTCATCGGCATCGAAGGAGCCAGCGTCTTTTCCGGTCGCGCCGAGCGCCGCAAGGACATCGCCACGGCGACCGTTCTCGGCTTCTTCACTTGTCTCGCGCTCTACGCCCTGGTGTCGCTGCTGTCGCTTGGCATCCTGAACCAACCCGAACTCGCTGCGTTGAAGAACCCATCGATGGCCGGTGTCCTGGAGGCGATTGTCGGCCCTTGGGGCGCCATCCTGATCAACATCGCGCTGGTCGTGTCCGTGATCGGCGCCTTCCTGAGCTGGACACTGCTCGCCGCCGAAATACCGCATGTCGCCGCCAAGGACGGGACGATGCCAAAATTCTTCGGCCGCGAAAGCGACCGCGGCGTGCCGTCGATCTCGCTTCTGATCACCAACCTGCTCGTGCAAGCCTTCCTGGTGATCACCCTTTTCGCGCAGAGCACGTACCAGGCGCTGTTCTACATCGCGTCGGCCGCAATCCTGGTTCCTTACATCTTTTCCGGCGCTTACGCGGCCAAGCTCGCGCTGATGGGAGAGAGCTACGCGAGTGGCGAGCAGCGCGTCGGTCCGCTATTTGCTGGGTTGCTGGCAACGGTCTACGGGCTGTGGCTCGTCTACGCTGCGGGCCCTGCATACCTGTTCATGTGTGCGATCCTCTATGCGCCCGGCATCATTTTCTACATTTGGGCTCGCCGGGAAACCAATCAACGCGTGTTCCATCCTGTTGAAGCAGCTCTCGCCGCAGCCCTGGTCGCAGTCGCCCTCCTCGCCGTCTACGAGATGTGGACCGGCGCTGTCAGCGCGCTGTGAAGGGGTCGGCACGATGACAAGCCTGGGTGTTCACTCCGAAGTTGGCCGTCTGCGTGAAGTGATGGTTCATCGTCCCGATCTCAGCCTGCGCAGGCTGACACCGGAAAATTGCAAGGCGCTGCTCTTCGACGACGTGTTGTGGGTCAAGCGGGCCCGCCAGGAACACGATGTCTTCGTCGATGCGTTGCGCGAACGCGGTGTGTTGGTGCATTCCTTCGGGGAACTCCTGGCTCAGACGATGAGCCTGACCAAAGCCCGCGACTGGCTTCTCGACCGCCGGGTTCATCCCGGCGTCGTCGGGCTTGACATGGTCGACGAGCTGCGCGGATGGCTCAACGAGATGCCGTCAGAGCAATTGTCATCTTACCTTGTCGGGGGCATTGCCCGCGCCGAGCTTTCTTTCGAACCCAAAGGCCTGACGGGAAGGACGCTCGCCCCCCAGGATTTCGTGCTGCCGCCGCTACCGAACCAGCTTTTCACCCGCGACAGTTCCTGCTGGATCTACGGGTCGGTGTCGGTCAATTCCATGTACTGGCCGGCCAGACGTCCGGAAGCTGCCAATGTCGAAGCCGTCTATCGTTTCCATCCCCACTTTCGCGACAGTGGCATTCCATTCGTGTCGCCAGACTTGGGAACCGGCACCAGCCTGGAAGGCGGCGACGTCATGCCGATCGGGGGTGGAACGGTTCTCGTCGGTATGGGGGAGCGCACCACCCCGCAAGCCGTCGGCGGCCTTGCGCGCAGCCTGTTCGCGGCGGGTGAAGCGACGCGTGTGATTGCCGCGCTAATGCCACGGGACCGCAGCTTTATGCATCTCGATACCGTATTCACCTTCTGCGATCGCGACCTTGTCACATTGTATCCGCCGGTGGTTGACCGGCTGCGTACCTTCTCGCTGCGGCCGGGCGATGGAGCGGCGGCAGTCGAGGTCACCGATGAGACGAAACCGTTCACGACGGTGGTTGCCGAAGCCCTTGGCCTGAATTCGCTGCGGATCATCGCCACCGGCGGCGACCGCTACGAGACCGAGCGCGAGCAATGGGATGACGGCAACAATGTCGTGGCAATCGAGCCCGGCGTAGTCATCGGCTACGACCGCAACGTCTACACCAACACGCTTCTGCGCCGTGCCGGAATTGAAGTGATCACGGTCGAAGGCGCCGAGCTTAGTCGCGGCCGCGGCGGCGGTCACTGCATGACCTGCCCGATTGCCCGCGACCCGATTTGACCCGAAAGGAAATACGATGTCGATCAATCTTCACGGCCGCTCCGTCCTGACCCTCGATGACCTCACCGCCGAAGAAATCCGCTTTCTTCTCAAGCTGGCCGCAGACCTCAAGGCGGCCAAGCTGGCCGGACACGAGATCCCGGGTCTTGTCAGAAAGAACATCGCTCTGATCTTCGAGAAGGATTCGACACGCACACGGACGGGGTTCGAAGTGGCGGCCTATGACCAGGGCGCTCACGTAACCTACTTTGGCCCTACCGGCAGCCATATCGGCCACAAGGAATCCATGAAGGACACCGCTCGCGTCCTCGGCCGCATGTATGACGCGATCGAGTTTCGCGGCTTTGGCCAGCACCAGGCCGAAGTGCTGGCTACATATGCCGGCGTGCCGGTCTACAACGGCCTCACCGACGAGGCGCATCCGACGCAGATCCTCGCCGACCTCATGACCATGCGTGAATTCACGCACAAGCATCTTTCGGACATGACCGTCACCTTTGTTGGCGAGGGCCGGGACAATGTCGCACGGTCGCTGGCGTTGGGGGCAGCGAAGGTCGGCATCGACATGCGCATCGCCTCGCCAAAGGAACTCTGGCCGGATGAGGAATTCTGCGCTCATGTCCGCGACCTGGCGGAGCGCAGCGGTGGCCGCTTCCGACTCGACGAGGACGTGACGGGGTGCGTCCAGGAGGCTGATTTCATCTACACTGATGTCTGGATGTCGATGGGCGAGGACAAATCCGGCTGGACCGAACGTATCCGCCTTTTGACGCCCTACCGGGTTACGAGCGAAGTGATGGCCGCCGCCCGCAACCCCCACGTCAAATTCATGCATTGCCTGCCGGCATTTCACGACACCGAGACCGAGATCGGCGCCTTCGTAGCGAAGGAATACGGCATGGACTGCATGGAGGTCACCGACGAGGTGTTCGAGTCGGCCGCGTCGGTCGTCTTCGATCAGGCCGAAAATCGGATGCACACGATCAAGGCTCTGCTCGTGGCAACGATCGGCAACTGAGATGCTTATTGTCGTTGCACTCGGCGGAAACGCACTGCTGCGTCGTGGAGAACCGATGACGGCCGGCAACCAGCGCGCCAACATCGTACGCGCTGCGTCCGTGCTGGCCAAACTCGTCAGCGAAGGGCATTCGATTGTCGTCACGCACGGCAACGGTCCGCAGGTGGGACTTCTGGCCCTGCAGGCAGCTGCAACCTCGGATGGCCGCACATTTCCACTCGACGTGATTGGCGCCGAAAGCGCAGGGATGATCGGCTACGTCATTGAGCAGGAACTCGGCAACCTCCTCAAAGAGAGGCTGTTTGCGACCCTGCTGACACAGGTGAAGGTCGATCCACACGATCCCGCTTTCGCTCACCCGACGAAGCCTATCGGCCCGGTCTACGATGAGGCAACCGCAACCAGGCTTGCCAGCGAGCGCGACTGGCAGATAGCACCCGATGGCGACAAATGGCGCCGCGTCGTGCCGTCGCCCAGGCCGCTGGAGATCCTGGAAGCTGCAGTGATCTCGTTCCTGGTCGAGCGCGGCGTGATCGTCATCTGCGCCGGTGGCGGTGGTGTTCCAGTGATAGCCCGCGACGACGGCAGTCTTTTCGGCGTGGAAGCAGTTATCGACAAGGATCTGGCAAGCTCACTGCTCGCCCGCCAATTGAAAGCCGACATGCTGCTCCTGTTGACCGATGTCGACGCCGTCTATGTCGATTACGGAACGGCGACTGCTCGGGCGCTCCGGCGCGTGGATCCGAAGGAGGTGTCGGGGTGGAATTTTCCCGCCGGCTCCATGGGACCGAAAGTCAGCGCTGCGGCGGAGTTCGCTGAAGCAATGGGCAAACCTGCCGCTATCGGCAAGCTCGATGACGCCGTCGAAATTGTCAGGGGCGAACGCGGTACCTGGTTCAAAGCCAGTTGGAGCGTGGATTGATGCGTTTCAAGGCCGCTTGAACGCCTAGTGCCATGAGCGGTGCCGGCATCAGGCTTCGCTTCGGACCATCCCGGCGGTGCGACGGGTCCATGACGATGTAGCCTGAGGGACTGGCAAGATGTGCAGGCTTTGATGCGCATCAAGGCGGAAGGTCGCACCTCGGGCGATCCTGCAATAAAGCTCATCGGAGGAACGACAATGACCTTCAACACCATCATGGTCCAACTCGATGTCGATTCCCCGGCAGTGCCGCGAACGACCTACGCGCTGGAGTTGGCGCGACGCTTCGAGGCTACGCTGATCGGTTTTGCGGCGGCTGATGCATATGTGTTTGTTCCTGGTGACGATGGCGACACGGCGGCGGCTGAAATTATGCGGCAGCGCCGGAACGGGATCGAGGATCGCCTGAAGATCCTGAAGGAAGAATTCCTGAGTGTCGTTGTCGGACACGATGCCTCCTGGCGCGAGGAGGTCGGCGATCCAACATGTATGCTGGCGATGCATGCGCGCGCAGCCGACCTCATCGTGACCGGGGCTCCCGCACGAGGAGTTCCGAGCGACCGTCACCGGATGGTCGATGTCGGAACGTTGGTACTGTCGGCCGGGCGGCCCGTGTTGCTTGCGGCTGACAAGGTTGCGCCGCCTAAGTCCGAAAATGTTCTGGTGGCTTGGAAGGATACCCGCGAGGCGAGGCGCGCGGTCACCGATGCGATGCCCTTTTTGACCGGTGCACAACATGTCCTTGTGGCGACGATCGAGGAACAGAACCTGAGAAACGCACGCGAAAGCGTCGGGGACGTCATCCGGTTCCTGATGAGACATGGCGTCGAGGCAAGATCGGAGGTTTTGGACGTCGGCCAAGCGGACGCTTGCGAAGCCGTGTCCGAAGTCGCCCGGGCGATGGGTGCAGATATTGTGGTCGCGGGCGGCTATGGCCACAGTCGTATCCGCGAATGGGCTTTTGGCGGCATGACCCGCTCCTTGCTGAAGCAAGGGGCGATTAACCGGCTGCTCTCGAACTGACCCACTGGGAGCAGGGATACGCAGAGTCGAGGCGAATGCGAGCGGGAGACCAATGATGGCAAAGAGAACGGACAAGGTCGAGGTTGGCATGGATCTGGCCGCGAGGTGCCGCGTTACCGAAACTTGGCAAGACGATCTGGGGGACCGGTGGGCCACGGTTCTGATCGAGGGCCACGACATCCCGGTCACACTCAAGGTAGTCCACTTTTACCCGTTCGATGACGGCAACTAGCGCGTGACCAGGGCATATGGCGGCGCGACTGTGGGACCTGATCTCTTGAAGCCGCGGCTGGATTTGGGAAGGCCGTTGGCGGATGAGTCACACGGTCTGGCGGCTCTAAGAGTGCATGCCGTCGCGGCGGAATGGCTTAACGTGGCTTGGCGGTGCCGAATTTGCTGCAGCGTCTGCAGTCGTGCGTTTGTAAACAAGGCGTATGACAAAGGCGAAGTATGCGACCTGCAGAACTACAAGGTCGATAATCGCCCAGCCTACCGCGGTCCAGATTGACCCGGTTGCCGCGTAAGCCCACAGACACACAATACCCGAGGTCAAAAACATTCCGAGCAGGAATTGCGCAAGATACATCGCGGTCCACCCAGCCGTTCGACGAAGGATTTCGAAACGACTCTATTGCTGTCGCCCAAAGCGAACGAGGTCTTAAGCGACCGGCGCGCCTGGCCACTTGATGTGGATCAACAATCCGCGCGACTAGGTAGTTTCCCGTAGGGATATAACCGAATTTCGCGACCCGCGGATTCGCGCGATTGCTGTGTCACGGAACAACCGGGAAAACAGCCATGCACGCTTACACCGCTTCCAGAATTTCATTGCCGACGCATTCTGCTCAGCCGAGCCTGCCAGCGGTCTTTGGCTCGGAACCGCAACTGCCCGTCAACTTCTTTCCCGCCGGTTCGGAGATTTATGCTCAAGGTGAGAAGGCCGGCGCTCTCTATCAGGTCGAATTCGGCGCCGTGCGCATCTACCGCCTGCTCGCGGATGGCCGCCGGCAGATCAGCGCCTTCCACCTCGCCGGAGAGACTTTCGGCTTCGAAGCCGACACGAAGCATCATTTCTTCGCCGAGGCTATCAACGCCACCGGGGTACGCGCCTTCCGCATCGGCACTGGAGCGGACATGTCCCATCAGCTGTTGCCCCTGGCGCTCAAGGGCCTGACGAGGGCGCAGGAGCACCTCCTGGTGCTTGGCCGCCAGAACGCTATCGAACGCGTAGCCGCTTTCCTCGTGGATATGGCGGAGCGGCAGGGCGGCTTGCGGCAGGTTGAGTTGCCAATGTCGCGTATGGACATCGGCGACTATCTCGGCCTCACCATCGAGACCGTATCGCGGGTGTTCACCCGGCTGAAAGACAAGGGCGTCATCCGGCTGCTCAACCTGCGCAGCATTGAAATTGTCAAACACGACGCGCTCCATTGCATGAGCGAATGAAGCGCCTGCCTGCGCAAGAGACGACAATGACGCCGCAAACCGGCCTCAGTTCAAGGACCAGATGACGATGGACAACACACTGACCACCCATACCGGCTTTCGCTTTGAAGTGCGCCGCGCGCGCCCGGATGATGAGCCAACGCTGGTCGAGTTCTTCACCCATGTGACCGCAGACGACCTGCGCTTCCGCTTTCTCGGCGCTGTGAAGGAAGTCTCGCATGAACGGCTGGTCGCCATGACGCGTTCAGACGACGCCCATATCCATAATTTTCTAGCATTCTCAATTGACGGGATGCTCATCGCGGTTGCGACGTTGGCAAGCGATCGAGCCGATCGAAGCGGCGAGGTCGCGATCTGCATTCGCCAGGATCGCAAGCATCTGGGCGTTGGCTGGGAGCTCCTCGCCTATGTTGCGAAATATGCCGAACAACTCGGCCTCAAAGCGATCGAGTCGATCGAGAGTCGTGAAAATCGTGCTGCGATCGAGGTCGAGCGCGACATGGGTTTCACCGTCACGACCGATCCCGACGATGCGACGCTTGTCCTGGTTCGGCGGGAGCTGGGGGCGCGATCAGCCGCTTAGCTGCCCCTTCCGGGCCGTTGTGGGCGTGGCAGATCGAAAGACGAGCATCTCCGCGGCCACAGCGCTTTCTTCATCCGCTGGAATGACAAGGACATCGACGCGGGAATTTGCAGCGCTGACTACCTCCTCGCCTCTTCGGTTGCGCTCGTCGTCGAGACCTACTCCAAACCAGGCCGCGGCGGCGCTGATCCCACGCGTCCGCAGGCCCAACGCAAGGCGTTCGCCGATGCCCTGTCCCGGAAGCGGCTTTTCTACGCGTCCTATCATCTATCCGTCTGGCCCGCATGAGACGCGTCAACCTCCATGACCGAAACACCGGCACTTCTTGATTGAAGCACCATGTTGGCCGTGCCTCTTCCACCGGGAAACGCGACGACTAGATCGGGAGTGCCTTCGTCTAGCATTTGCTTGTTTCGGATCGGCCCGGCTGCGCGACGATGAGTTTCCCAATCGGCTGGGAAAGCCCGTACGGGGATTTGCCGGCTTTCGGCCAACGTACCCGACAGACGATCGGCACCGTCAGCATCGCCATGAATGACTATCGAAATAGCGCGCTCCTGATGTAGCCGATCGAGAGCTTGGAACAAGAATTTCCGGTCTTGGTCTGCTCTGATCAAATCGACATCGCTTGGTAAATTTGGCCCGTGATCGAGAGGCACTCCGAATTGGCGCCCTCCACACACAAGAACGATCATGCACACCTCCTTTCCTGGAACCACGAGGATCCAATTTCTGCCCCCTCACCGCCTGTGCGTAGCCTAGGAATGCAGAGATGCGAGTTCAGTCGATCATCCGAGCTCGCTTTCAATTGATCTTCGGTCGTATCGAATTGCCCATTATCTCCGCAAAGAATTGGTCAATGGCGTCACCCGTCGGGTGTTCGCCTTTGACACCAAAGGCATTCACCTTGGTGTGCTTTCCGATGAGCTCAAGGATCCGAGCTCGATCACCGAACTTGATCTTAGTAATGCGCCCTACCGGCACTTTCGTGCCACCTTCACCGCGCTCGTAACGCTCCTCTGACTCAATACCCCGGACAAGACCTTGGCGCCAGACGGTAGGCCATTCATGAATTGGCTTGATTGTCCCATCCCGATTGAAGAGATCGCCAAGGTCGGCATTCACCTGGTCCCTCAGTTTCTCAAGGAGGTCGTCCGAGCTGAACTGGACTCGCTGGGAGCGTTGGCGTTTTAATTCTTCAATGAACGCGCTTACGCCAGCATGCTTGAGCAGATCACAGCCTTCGACATCGGCTCGCTTTGGGGAATAGCCGGCCCGGATAGCGGCCTGCGTCGCGTTCAGATCGACGAGGTACTCGTAGGCAAACTGCCGCTGCTTCTCGGTGAGTTTTTTCACAACCTAACTTTTCCCAACCGTTTTACCAAACTCGAGCTCCATCCGTGGATGGCACTCCCCAACATTCCAAGGGGATGCCAGCCCGTCGGCTGCTATCTCACTTTAAGCGAAAGATGTGCGTTTCCAGATCGCCTTATCCGCCAGCCCATCGAGCTGAATGTTGGTGTTTCCCTTTCACGGCTTCCTCGAAAGCCTTCAATCTGACAGGCCCGCCTGCTGGAAAATAGGCCACTGGTTGATCGCCTTGGGATGATAGCCAAGGCCAGCCTCGCCTCTGGTGTTCGGCCTTCCAGGCCGCCCAGAGCGGCGTTCCGGCGCGAACTTGTTCTAAAGATGAACCAACGACTTCCAGCATCGGCATGTCTGCGGGAACGGGTGTTCCGTTGCCGTTGTCAGCCTGAACATCCATGCGGTTGACCATCGGCCATCCATGCCGCGCCTGGTATGCCAAACGCTCACGATGTCCGTCTGCACCGTCGTCAGCCATCAACTTCCCAAGGAAAGATCTTGGCTTGGGCAACTGCTGCGGCGGAAGGAGTAGCCAGCAAAGCCTGATGGCGCACCAAATGCTCCCGAATGGCTGGGCCATTAGTACAGATGACCCCTTGGCCACTGATAATGCTGAAGTGCGAAGATGCTTCCATTTCCGATCTTTGAAATACGTTCCAAGCGCCAGCGCTTTGCGCCCACAATGGGCAAGATAGGCAGATGCTTTCGCCTCTGCTTCGGCTCTTTCCGTATCTGACAATTCCGCGAAGCACGCTACTGTCCAATCCAGGGGCGATTTCGCCCAATGCGGCCAATTCAAGCTTTCGGCGAGATGCCTAACCCGTGCTTTGAACCCCGCCGGATCGTCCGCCTGGGGCTCACATTCTCCCTTGTCGTCGCCGCTTCGCTCTCTCTTTTGATAATCCGTAATTGCTTTAGGATCAGTCTTTACTAGTGCCGCATTTTCCGTCGACGGATTTGCCGTCGACCGTTTTTCGGGCTGCGGTAAGAATGCAACACTTTCCGACGTCTCGTCGCCTCGCTTAGACCTAGGTTCATCGAAAATGACCAAGCTAAGGGGAGCAAATCGTCCGTCGGCACGAGGTTGCTCTCTAACCGCATAACCAAGCTCGACAAGCTCATTGACCATCCGCTGTGCCTTGCCACGGCCACATCCCCCTTTGTTGCGAATGTCACCTATGACAACCTTCCAGTTGTCGGGTTTTGAAAGGAGATACCCCAGTAGCCAGCGCGCCTCCATCGATAGGCGCTGGTCTTCAAAGACATGGTTCGGAACGGTTGTGTAATTCGTAGTGCGTGGCCCACGCCTGATGGTAGGTTCCGAACTCACGCAACCCTCGTACGGTTTGCCGAGTTCCAGTCAGAGGCTGCGTGGCTTTTGACGGGAACAGAACGGAAGCTGTCAACGGAGGTCTGGTCGAGCCCTGCCTGTCGAAGATTTGAGGCCGTGTAGGCCAAACCTGCTGCTGTCGAAGCGTTCCAACTTGGCATCTTCATTTGGCAATCTTGTCCGACGCGCGAGCCGAAGCCGCCGGGCAAGCGCCTGAACTGTTCTCAAAAGCTTCAAGTTCGGTCAGACGCCAACGCGTGCAGCCTGGTCCGATCTTGACAGGGTTAGGGAAATCTTTGCGATGTGAGGCCCATCGCCAAACGCTATTCACGGAGATGCGATAGCGCGCCGCAACGTCGTGAACCGAATAGAATACCTCTTTGGGCAATATCGACATGGATTGCAGGACCCTGCCGAGGTCTCGCCTCGACATTTGCCCGCACGTCATGCGCAGAAGTTGCTCCTCGATCTCAATCAACGCATGCGTTTGACCTACAAGAGGCACTTTAGGAGAAGCGATTCCATTGCGTCAGTCAACATGCGATATCGACCCACACTACGGCGCACAAAAATCCGCCCAGTCCTGCATAAGCTGCCGGCGTTTTTCAAACAGATCACCGCGCCGATAGGCTGCCTCAACCTTGTTGCGAATGCTGTGTGCCAGTGCCATCTCAGCTACATCACTTTGATATGCAGTGCGTTCGGCCACCCAGTCGCGAAACGTAGACCGGAACCCGTGCGGGACAGCTGCAACAGCCATCCGCCTCATCACTGCCGACAGCGTCATGTCCGAAAGTGCCCCCCCGCGCGGCGCCGTGAAAACGAGCTCCGAATGCAAGAACCTTGGAATGCCATTGAGAACAAGCATAGCTTGCCGCGAAAGGGGCACACTGTGTTCCCTCCCCGCCTTCATTCGATCGGCCGGGACTGTCCAGACAGATTTCTGCAGATCAAATTCGCTCCACTTCGCTTCGCGCACCTCGCCCGACCGGCCAGCTGTCAAAATAGCAAATTCGAGTGCTTTGGACCCCATCCCCTCGATCCGCTTCAAAGCAACAAGAAACGCTGCAACTCGATCAAATGGCAGGGCTGAATGGTGCGATACCGACCTCAGCATTTTCGGCTTTGGAAGTACTGAATCAAGGTTCCCTTTCCACCTTGCAGGATTCTCTCCGGATCGAAAACCCGACACTGTGGCCCAGGATAAAACGTTCTCAATTCGACCCCGAAGCCTGGTGGCCGTCTCAGTCTTCTCAGCCCAGATGGGTTCGAGAACTTGAACAATGTGCGCAAGTGAGATCAACCCCACCGGTACAGTACCCAATGCCGGAGACGCGTAAGTCAGAATCGTCGTCAGGACCTGTGCGGCGTGCTTTTCGTTCCTGTATTCACGGCGCTTCGACTTATGCCATCGCCGCGCCGCTTCATCGAAGGTAATTTCACTTGCGGCTGCGGACATCAGGGCACGCTTGGCTGCCCGCCTTTGTTCGGCGGGGTCCCCCCCCGCGATCAACCGCTGCACGCATCTCCCGCGCTTTTTCGCGAGCCTGGGCGAGTGTGACATCCGGATATCCACCAAGACCAATCTCTCGCCGGCGTTGCCCTATGGAGATTCGAAGCAACCAAGAGCGTGCACCAGTATCCTTGACCTGTAATCCCAGACCCGCCACGCCGCCAACGGCATGTAGCCCCGGTTTCGAAAGGCGCTTGACCTCCAACGGCCCAAGCTCTCTAGCTTTGCGCGGCAATCCTACCTCCACGACCCATCATTAGACCCACCAAAAAATATGCAACACGGTGAGGGCGCATGCAATGGCATAAAACGCTGCATAAGCCTATGGGACTGAATTTAAATGATATTCTATATTGATTGAACCGATATGCCACTGGGGCAAGGCGGACACTCCCTCCGCCAGATATTTGGCTACCGTGCTGAATTGCCTCTGTATTTTCAAAGAGGGCCAAATCTTTCCTAAGTTATTCCTAACTTCCTAAAACGAAGAAGCCTGCCACCGCGAGGCAGCGGGCCAGCGTGAGCGCAAACGTTGCGCCAGCCTCAGGATCAACGTTCGTCCTGGCGATAGAGCCGTTTGGTCGCGCGGTCGCTTTCCATGCGTTCTGCAGGACCACGGTGGCGTCGGGTCATAAGAACGTATGCCATCAATAGGGCCAGCAACAGTGGCCCACCAGCAACGACGATCAACCACATCACACTTTCAAACATGAGGCATCTCCTTCACGTCACAACCGTCAAGGAGAAGAACCGTTCCGTTCAAAGTTACAGCAACACCAGCACCTCCTGCGACTGAGGGCCGTTTTCCCATGTGACCGTTTCGGAAATCCGGGCTCCGCTGCAACAAAAGGCTGCGGCTGCACGTTGCGGTTGATCATTCAACCAGGAGCAAAGCAAATGGCCGACGACAAAACGAAGACGGACTTCCGCGATCGGGACCGCGTCTCTGCCGATGAGGATTATGAAGTCGAGTATTTCGCCACCAAGGCCGGCATCACCCCGCAGCAGGTCAAGGAATTGATCGCGAAGCACGGCAACCGACGCGAGACGCTGGAGCGGGAAGCGAAGGCTCTGGGGAGCGGTAGGTAGGCCGGCATGCCAGAGTACCAGGTGGAAGAGTGGCATGGAGAGGAGTGTGTCTCAACTCAGGCCACGAGCGCCGATGATCCGTTATCTGCGGTAGAGAAGGTCACGGGCCAAAGGGTGTCGCCTAGAGCGCTTCAGGAGCATTGGTTTCGTGTGGTCGATGAAGATGCGCGAAGCACGCATGAATTCAGTCTTGAGGACGGCGGCCCGGCTGGAGATTTTGCAAAATAGCCATGACCAGAATCTCGGACCTGCATTGGGACCAACGCTGCAGATAGGCGAGAAAGGTGCAGCCGCCGGGCGGACCCGACGGCTTATCGTCGATTGGATCGCTGCCGCCGCATGGGGCCTTAAGGCGCGGCCGGCGCCAGCTTGGCGGCTACTTGGTCGATCTTGTCGGCAAGTACGCTATTGGCCCAATCTGTCACCTCAGGGTCAACGGGCTTGTTGGCCATTTGGGCAAGGGCTGCATCGATCGATGGGACGTTGGCAGCGGCAGCTGTGGCGGCGGTCTGAGCAGCGGCCGCATCCTGGGTGGCGTCATCGAGCGCTGCCTGTGCTGCATCGAGGTCGGCCTGCGTCGGGACATCTTCGGGCGGGGTATTCGGGTCAGCCGCTTTCGCATTCAGCGCGTCGAGCGCCGCTTTGGCGTCGGCAACCGCCTGATTAGCGGCATCGAGCGCCGATTGAGCGTTCTTGGCTATTGCCGACTGTGTCACAAAAGCCTGCACGCCAGCGAAGTTCTTGCTCTTGGAGTGCATAAAGGCGTTGGCGTTGCGCTGCAGTGAGTTCAATCGGCCCAGCTTGGCATGGATATTCTTTTCCTTGGACACTGAACCGGTAGCGGCCTTGGCGACCTGGCCCTTGGCGGATGCCGACTTGCCGAGCGAACCGCCGCCTCCGCCATTGCCGCCAGCATTACCGTTTCCTCCGCTATTGCCATTGCCATTGCCATTGCCGTTACCATTGCCATGGCCGTTACCATGGCCGTTGCCACCAGCAGCAGCCAGGGCCGGCGACACCAGAAGCGAGAACACCGCAAATGCAGCAAAAAGGGTCTTTCGGGATGTCATAACTACCTCCGAGATTGCCACCGCCACTAACCGCTATAGCGGGCAACATGAGGAATCGCTAACACAAAGGGTAAACTTGGATATAGCTGTGCTTTCATTGCGACAACGAAGCGGCCGGCCGGCGAAACGCCAACCAGCATAACTCTTTGAAATTGCTGAAGTAGATCACCCTCGTTGGGACCGGCCGGCCTTCCGAACTCAAAGGTCCTAGACCGCTCGGACCAAGGTCTTAAGCCGTGGTTTCGGCCGCGACTCAGAAGTCGTGACGGCGCGGCGACCTTCGGTAGTCGGCACCGTATCGGCCTGAGGCCGAGCTCGACATCGATCCGCTGCTGTGTCCCAAAACACCGCCTAAGTGGTTGTATTCTCTGCCTTTTGATATAAGCGCTAGTCTGAGGTAAATTTCGACCGGCATCTGGCGGGCTTACGTTATGCAGCATCGAACGTTCTTTGGCGGCAAGGTCACCGAGATCCCCACTCCGTTACATTGCGATCCCAGGGGAATGCTGACCGCTATCGAGTTCAGCGGTTACAATTTCCAAGCCGTGCGGGCGTTCGTCGTCACCGCGCCGCGCGGCACGTCGCGGGGCGGACATGCACACGGCTCGGGCCGGCAATTGATGATGCAGCTGTCGGGCGAGATCGGCATCGAATTTCGCTATCAGGAACAGACCGAACGGCTGACGCTCACCGCATCGAACCGCGCGGTGCTGGTCGATGCCCCGGTGTGGGCGCTGCAGACCTATGAAGGGGAGAACCCGTCTTTGCTGGTTTTCTGCGATACCGAATACGACCCTGAAAACTACGTATCGAACCCCTGATGACACTCATCGGGAAAGGAGAGGCCGCGATGCGCGCCAGGACATGACAGCGCCTCGCGGCAGAATGGCTATTCTCGGCGCCGGCATCATGGGCGCCAGCCTCGCTCTCATGATGGCCCGCAGAGGCTACGCGGTGTCCCTCTTCGACAAGGAGAGCGAGCCGATGGCCTGCGCCAGCCGTTGGAACGAGGGCAAGATTCATCTCGGCTATCTCTACGGGAACGATCCCTCGCTGCTGACCGCCCGGCATCTGCTTTCGGGAGGACTGTGTTTCGGCAGGCTTGTTTCCGAGCTGATCGGAAGCAATCTGGAAGCGCACACGACCTTTTCGGAAGACCTTTATCTGGTCCATCGCAACTCGATCGTCGCTGCCGAGGCGCTGGGGGCGATCTTTGAACGTGTGGATGTATTGGTGCGCAGCCACGCTGACGCCACCAGCTACCTTGCCGACGTATCGGCGGCGCGATCGAATCGGCTTTCCAAAACTGAATTGGCCGATGTCACCAACTCGGACCAGATCGTCGGGGGCTTCCAGGTGCCGGAGCGATCCGTCAACACGCGATGGGTTGCCGACCGGCTTTGCGCGGCGCTTCGGGGTGAACCCAATATCAGCTTGCGGATGGCGTCCAAAGTCCTGTCGGCACAGCCGGTGGACGGAATTGACAGGAAATGGCGCGTGGCGGTCGCAAGCGAAAAAAGTGAGGCGTTCGACATCGTCGTCAATTGCCTTTGGGAGGGGCGGCTGGCTGTCGACCGCACGGCCGGCATCGAGCCGGTTCCCGGATGGTCGCACCGCTACAGGCTTTGCCTGTTCGGCCGCACCAGCCAGCCTGTCGATGTGCCGTGCGCGGTCGTCGCCCTTGGCCCGTTCGGCGACATAAAAAACTATGACGGGCGCAACTTCTATCTCTCCTGGTACCCGAGCGGGTTGCTTGCGGAGAGTGGCGAATTGTCGATCGAAACGCCGCAAGCGCTCGATGCCGACGCACGACAGCGGTTCATCGGCAACGTTCGCGCCACGCTCGCCCGGTTGTTGCCCAGTGTTTCCAGCATGTTCGACGATGCCGAGGAGCTTGAGGTACGCGGCGGCTTCGTGTTTGCGCAAGGGCGTGGTTCGCTCAGCGACCCGAAAGCCACGATCCATCGCCGCGACCAATTCGGGGTCAACCGCCTGGGCAACTACATCTCGGTCGACACAGGTAAATATTCGACGGCGCCGTGGCTTGCCGACAGGCTGGCGCGGCAAATCTGCGGGATCGAGTGAATGGGTGAGACAGAACAGGGCGGCGCGAAGCAGGTAGCGCAGAAACAAGTCCAGCTTCGATCCGGCTGGCGGCCGAAGGTCACGGCGCTGGTGCCGTGCTACAATTCGGCGGCATTCATTTCGCGTACGCTGGACAGCCTCGCCGCGCAGACCTGGGACAATGTCGAGATCCTGGTCGGCGAGGACAATTCGACCGACGCGACATTCGAGATCGTTTCAGCCTTCGCCAGCGGCCGCGACGATGTCCGTATCCTGCGCCGGGACAAAAACCTGGGATGGCTGAAGAACTCCAACGATCTGATGGCCAATGCCAGCGGCGAATTGATGTTCTTTGCCTTTCATGACGACGTCATCGATCCAACCTATATCGAGGCGCTGGTGCGGGCGCTCGATGCCAATCCCGAGGCCGTACTGTCGTTCAGCGACGTCGAAGTGATCGAAGTCAGCGGCGAAAGTGCCACGTGGAAGTTCGACCTGCTGGAGGGCTTGCAGGACGGTTTAGCGCGTGGCCGGGCGATGGCGCGCCAGCCGCATGGATGGTGGGTTCCCAATCGTGGGATATTCAGGGCCTGGGCGTTCCACCGTAGCGGCGGGATCAAGCCCAACAGCCAAGGCGAATTCAGCGCCGACTGGACCTGGCTTCTGCATCTGTCGCTGCTCGGCGGCTTTGTCCGCGTGCCGCAAGTGCTCTGCCACAAATACTACCGGGCGGGCAGCATCAGCCGGCGCTGGGACCGCAACAGCACCCAACGAAGGGCCTTGCGGGCGGCGGGGATAAGGGAGGTCTGGCACAGCGAGGCCGGCCTGGCACAAAGAGCCTTCCTCGCTGTCTATATCGCCTTGCGGCCGTGGCGGTGGGGGCCGCGATCGCGAGAAGCGCAAAGACGGCGAAACAGGCAATCGGTGCATGGCAGCCCGGACAAATAAGAATGGCGCCGGGGGCGCGCCAAAACGGCTGCGCCTGCCCAGCCAACGGCGATTTCCGGGCACATCCGGCTGCCCCAAAATGGCACTCCGGTTGATTTTTCACGTGAGATATGGTCGTTCTCCCGCCCATGAAAAAACTATTCCTTGCGGCGCTGGCTTCGGTGACGCTGGCTTTACCCGCCCACGCGATGGACGCCGCCCTGCGCGCCGGCCTGCTGAAACTCGACCCGGAGACCCGGCTGGAGCAGAGATGCGACGCCGAAGTGCTCGACCGCATCAGCCATGACGACCACAAGTACAAGGCAGACCGCGTCGTCGCCTACGCCTTCGCGACGCCGGAAATGAAGGCCGATGCCATCCGCAGCCCGGGCGCTGCCTTCCGCAGCAAGGGGCAGTGGTACCGGCTGAAGTTCAAATGCGAGACGGCGCCTGACCATATGGAGGTCCTGCAGTTCCGTTACCGCATCGGCGACGAGATTCCGGAAGCCGACTGGGCGAAGTACAATCTCTACGACTGAATTCGCTGCGACCAGAATTCTCTCTGGCAGAACGACCTTCCCTATTCCCGTGGCTTTCAGCGTCGGCCGTTAGAGCGGTTCAGCTTTTTATAGAGCAGCTGACCCACTCTAACTCTTTGTTTTTGCATGATTCCGGACGGAAAACCGCTACGCACTTTTCCTGGAATTGCGCCGGCAGTCTCTTGACGCGCGGGAACCATACACGTTAGGGCGTCGGCATATCCGACGACGAACACGCCGATACAGCAAGGGGCTCCGGTCGATGGACATTTTCAGCGCTGCAAGCATGACGGCCCTCCTCCAGGTCATCGCCATCGATCTGGTGCTTGCCGGCGACAATGCCATCGTCATCGGCCTTGCCGCCGCCGGCCTGCCGGTCGAGCAGCGCAAGAAAGCCATCCTGATCGGCGTGTTGGCGGCGACTGTGCTGCGCATCCTGTTTGCCGCCGTCACCGTCAAGCTTCTTGCCATTGTCGGCCTGCTGCTGGCCGGCGGCATCCTTTTGTTGTGGGTGTGCTGGAAGATGTGGCGCGAGCTGCGGACGTCGCATGCCGACGAGTTCGAGGCGACCGAGGCGCTGTCCGATTCCGACCTCAACAGCGACAGAACGGTGGGTGGCAAGGCGCCGCGCAAGACGCTCGGCCAGGCGGCCCTGCAGATCGTCGTCGCCGATGTTTCGATGTCGCTGGACAATGTGCTGGCGGTCGCCGGTGCGGCGCGCGATCATTTTCCCGTGCTTGTCATAGGCCTGGTGCTGTCGATCGCCTTGATGGGCTTGGCCGCGAGCTTCATTGCCAAGCTGCTGCATCGCCACCGCTGGATCGCCTATGTCGGCTTGCTGATCATTCTCTACGTCGCGATCGATATGGTCTATCGCGGCGTTGTCGAGGTCTGGCCGCATGTCAGTCCTGTGGTGAGCTGACGCTGCCGGTCCCACAGCTTCTGTAGCAGCATGGGTATCTGCCGGAGGCAGTGGTCGCGTTCGCCGCAGCCGCTGCCCATACCAATGCCGCAATAAGTGTGGTACTGGCCGCCGATCCCGAAAAACCCGGAATGTTTTCTCATGTCTGCGCCTCGCGTCAGTTTCGTCAGCCTTGGATGCCCGAAGGCGCTTGTGGATTCCGAGCGCATCATCACGCGCCTGCGCGCCGAAGGCTATGAGATCGCACGCAAGCATGACGGCGCCGACCTTGTCGTCGTCAACACCTGCGGCTTTCTCGACTCAGCCCGCGACGAATCGCTCAACGCCATTGGTTCGGCGCTTTCGGAAAACGGCCGGGTGATCGTCACCGGCTGCCTCGGCGCCGAGCCGGACGTCATCCGAGAGAAGCACCCCAACGTCCTCGCCATCACCGGCCCGCAGGCCTATGAGAGCGTGATGGCCGCGGTGCATGAGGCGGCGCCGCCCAGCCACGATCCCTATATCGACCTTCTGCCGCCGCAAGGCGTCAAGCTGACGCCGCGCCACTACGCCTATCTCAAGATTTCCGAAGGCTGCAACAACCGCTGCACCTTCTGCATCATTCCCGCACTGCGCGGCGACCTCGTCTCGCGCCCGGCGGCCGATGTGCTGCGCGAGGCCGAGAAGCTGGCCAAGGCCGGGGTCAAGGAATTGCTGGTCATCTCGCAGGACACCAGCGCCTACGGCATCGACATCAAGTACCAGACGTCGATGTTCGGCGACCGCGAAGTGCGGGCGAAATTCCTCGACCTGTCGGAGGAGCTGGGCAAGCTCGGCATCTGGGTACGCATGCACTATGTCTACCCCTACCCGCATGTCGCCGATGTCATCCCGCTGATGGCGGATGGAAAAATCCTTCCCTATCTGGACATCCCCTTCCAGCACGCCTCGCCGCAGGTGCTGAAGAACATGCGCCGTCCAGCCCATGGCGAAAAGACGCTGGAGCGCATTCGCGGCTGGCGCGAGGTGTGCCCGGATCTGGCGATACGCTCGACCTTCATCGTCGGTTTCCCCGGCGAGACCGACGAGGATTTCGAGATGCTGCTCGACTGGCTGGACGAGGCCAGGATCGATCGCGCCGGCTGCTTTAAATACGAGCCGGTCCGCGGCGCCCGCTCCAACGATCTCGGCCTCGAACAGGTGCCGCAGGAGATCAAGGAAGCGCGCTGGCATCGCTTCATGCAGCGCCAGCAGAAGATCTCGGCGACGCAGCTGGCTAAGAAGGTCGGCAAGCGCCTGCCGGTGCTGATCGACGAGGCGCATGGCACGTCTGCCAAGGGCCGGACAAAATACGACGCGCCCGAGATCGACGGTTCGGTGCATATCCAGTCGCGCCGTCCGCTGCGCCAAGGCGACATCGTCACGGTCAAGATCGACCGCGCCGACGCCTACGACCTTTACGGCTCGGCGGTTTAGAAAATTACCAAAAAGGGCGCCTCCCGGCGCCCTCGGATTTTTGGCACAGCCCTCGGCGCGGTTTCGCGGTCGAAGCGTGCAGTCCGCGAAATGAAAAGGGGCGCCGCGCGGCGCCCCTTCTCTTTTGCGTTCCGATACTTACTGCGGCAACTTGTCGTCGACGCCCTTCACATAGAAGTTCATGCCGAGCAGCGTGCCGTCGTCGGCGACTTCGCCGTCCTTGAGCCACGGCGTGCCGTCCTGCTTGGCGACCGGTCCGGTGAAGGGGTTCCAGCCATCTGCGATTTTCTTGGCGGTTGCCTCGGCCATCGCCTTCACATCGTCCGGCATGTTGGTGAAGGGCGCCAGCTTGACGGCGCCGTCCTTGATGCCGAGCCAGACATTGTCCGGCTTCCAGGTGCCGTCGAGCGCCGCCTGGACGCGGCTGATGTAGTACGGCCCCCATTCGTCCGTCAGCGAGGTCAGCTGCGCGTTCGGCGCGAACTTGATCATGTCGGAGGACTGGCCGAAGCCGTGCAGCTTGCGCTCTTCAGCGACCTGCAAGGCAGCGGTGGAATCGGTGTGCTGAACGATGATGTCGGCGCCCTGGTCGAACAGTGCCTTGGCCGCGTCAGCTTCCTTGCCCGGATCGAACCAGGAGTTCACCCAGACGATCTTGGCCTTGAAGTTCGGGTTGACCGACTGCGCGCCGAGCATGAAGGAGTTGATACCCATCACCACTTCGGGGATCGGGAAGGAAACGATATAGCCGGCGACCCCTGCCTTCGATTCCTTGGCGGCGATCTGGCCGAGCACATAGCGGCCTTCATAGAAGCGCGCATTGTAGATGCCGAGATTGTCAGCGGTCTTGTAGCCGGTGGCGTGCTCGAACATCACTTTGGGGAACTTCTTGGCGACCTTCACTTCCGGGTCCATGAAGCCGAAAGAGGTGCCGAAGATGATCTTGCAGCCTTCGCGCGCCAGACGCTCGAAAGCGCGGTCGGCATCGGGACCTTCCGAGACGTTCTCGAGATAGGCGGTTTCGACCTTGTCGCCGAGCGCCTTTTCCACCTCGAGGCGGCCCTGGTCGTGCTGGTAGGAATAGCCGAAGTCGCCGATCGGGCCGGTGTAGACCCAGCATGCCTTCAACTTGTCGGCGGCCTGCGCGGACGCCGCCAGTGACATGGCGGCGGTCGTGGTCATCAACGCAATAAGCAGTTTTTTCATTGTGTTACCTCTCTGAGTTTAGCCTTGGAGCTTCCCGTTTGTTTTTGTTGTCAACGATCCGGAACGAATGGCTGCCCCAAGGAAGCCGGCGTGTTCATCATCGTCAGACGCTTGTTGCGCGAGATTAGAACGAGAACCACGACGGTTGCCAGATAGGGCAGAGAAGAAAGCAGCTGCGAAGGCACCGGAATGCCAAATGCCTGTGCATGAAGCTGGCCGATCCACACCGCGCCGAAGATGTAGGCGCCGGCGAGCACGCGCCACGGCCGCCAGGAGGCGAAGACGACCAGCGCCAGCGCGATCCAGCCGCGGCCCGCGCTCATGTTCTCCACCCATTGCGGCGTGTAGACCAGCGACAGATGGCCGCCGGCAAGGCCGGCGCAGGCGCCGCCGAAGATGACCGCGAGATAGCGGTAGCGGATGACCTTGATGCCGAGCGCATGCGCCGATGTGTGGCTGTCGCCGATCGAGCGCAGAGTGAGGCCGGTGCGGGTCTTGAACAGGAACCACATGACGGCCGCCGTCAGCGCGATCGAGATGTAGAAGATCGGGTCCTGGCCGAACAACAGCCTGCCGACCACGGGAATGTCGGTGAGCACCGGAACGTAGAGGTTTGGCAGCCGCTCGCCGGGCTGGCCGACGAAGCTGGTCCCCATCATGCCGGAAAGGCCGAGGCCGAGCAGCGTCAACGACAGGCCGGTCGCCACCTGATTGGTGGCGAGCGACAGCGTCATCACCGCAAACAGCAGCGAGAACACCGCGCCCATGGCAATTGCCGCCAACAGGCCCATCCAGGGCGATCCCGTGAGATAGCCGGCTCCGAAGCCGCCGACGGCGCCCATGATCATCATGCCTTCGACGCCGAGGTTGAGCACGCCGGAGCGCTCGACCACCAGTTCGCCGATGGCCGCTATTAAAAGCGGCGTCGCCGCCGTGGCGATGGTCAAAAGGATGTTGACGGCGATGTCCATCAGCGGGCTTCCTTCAACTTCGGCGCGGCTTCAAGCTTCGCCGCGCTTTTCGTCAGCGCCATGCCGACCAGACGGATGCGATAGTGGATGAGCGTGTCGCAGCCGAGCACGAAGAACAAAAGCATGCCCTGGAACACGCGTGCCACTTTGTCGGAAATGCCGAGCGCGCTCTGCACCGCCTCGCCGCCGAGATAGGTCAACGCCAGCACCAGGCCGGCGGCGACAATGCCGAGCGGATTGAGCCGGCCGAGGAACGCGACAATAATGGCGGTGAAGCCGTAGCCGGGCGAGATCACCGGTTGCAGCTGGCCGATGGCGCCGGAGACTTCCGAAATGCCGGCAAGCCCAGCCAGCGCGCCTGACAGCAGGAAGGCGAAGAACACCATGCGGTTGAGGCCGAAACCGGCGAAGCGCCCTGCCCTCGGGCTGGAGCCGAGCACGCGGACCTCAAAACCCTTGAGCAGGCGGCTCATCAGCACCCAGATCAGCACGGCTGCAACAAGCGCGAAGACAAAACCCCAATTGGCGCGGCCGGCATCCGGCATCAGTTCCGGCAGGACCGCCGAGTCATTGAACTGGATCGTCTGCGGGAAACCGTGGCCCTGTGGATCGCGCCAGGGGCCGCGCACCAGCCAGTCGAGGAAAAGCTGGGCGACATAGACCAGCATCAGGCTGGTCAGGATTTCGTTGGTGCCGAAGCGCGTCTTCAAGAGAGCCGGGATTGCTGCATAGGCGGCACCGCCGACCATGCCGAACAACAGCATCAGCGGCAGCACCAGCGGGCCTTCGAACCCGGGAAACAGCACCGGAATGGCCGAGCCGAAAATGCCGCCGAGGATGAACTGTCCCTCAGCGCCGATGTTCCAGATGTTGGCCTTGTAACAGACCGACAGGCCGACCGCGATCAGGATCAACGGCGCGGCCTTGATCGCCAGCTCATGCAGCTGCCAGACCTGGCTGATCGGCTCGATGAAATAGATCTCAAATGCGCTCAGCGGGTTGACGCCGAGCAGCGCGAACAGAACCGCGCCGGCGATGATCGTTAGGGCGAAGGCGATGAAGGGCGACAGCGCCGAAAAGAGCATAGAGCGCTGCGGGCGTTTGACGAGTTCGAGGCGCATCATGCCGTCTCCAGACCATGTTCGGCGTGGCCAGGCTCGGCGCCGCCCATCAACAGACCGACCTTTTCGAAAGTTGCCTCGGCGATCGGCAGCGGTTTGGACAATTCGCCATTGTGCATGACCGCGATCGCGTCCGAAATCTCGAACAGCTCATCGAGGTCCTGGCTGATGACCAGAACTGCCGAGCCGCTGCGCGCCAGTTCGATCAGCGCCTGGCGGATGTGGGCGGCGGCACCGGCGTCGACGCCCCAGGTCGGCTGGTTGACGACCATGACGGCAGGGCTGCGGTCGAGTTCGCGACCGACGATGAATTTCTGCAAATTGCCGCCCGAAAGGGCCGCAGCTTCCGGATCGGGCGCGCTCTTGCGCACATCCATCGCCACGATGATGCGCTGGGCGGCGGCATAGACCGCACCGCTTTTGACGGCGCCGCCGGCGCCGACAAAAACCTTGCCGTCGGTGGCGTGCCGCGACAGAAGCAGGTTTTCCGAAAGCTTCATGCGTGGCGCCGCGCCATGGCCGAGGCGTTCTTCCGGCACGAAGGCAGCGCCCATCAGCCGCCGGCCTGTGATCGAGAGCGAGCCGGCATCCTTGCCGCGGATGCGCACGGATGCGGCGTCCTGCTGCAGCACCTCGCCGGAGACGGATTCGAAGAACTCGCCCTGGCCGTTGCCGGCGACACCGGCAATGCCGATCACCTCGCCGGCGCGCACAGTGAGGTTGATATTCTTCAGCGGAATCGAAAACGGCGTTGCCGGCTTGCGGCTGAGGGCGCGGATTTCGAGCAGCGGCTGCGCGGTCTCGATGCCTTCGGCCGGCGCACGCACCACGGCCTTCACCTCGTTGCCGACCATCATGCGGGCCAGCGACGAAGCCGTTTCCTCGCGCGGATTGCAATGGCCGACGACCTTGCCGTGACGCAGCACGGTCGCGCGGTCGCAAATGCGTTTGACCTCTTCCAGCCGGTGCGAAATGTAGAGGATGGATTTGCCCTCGGAGCGCAGGCGCTCCAGCGTCTCGAACAGCTTGTCGGCTTCCTGCGGCGTCAGCACCGAGGTCGGCTCGTCGAGGATGATGAGCTGCGGCGTCTGCAACAGGCAGCGGATGATCTCGATGCGCTGGCGTTCGCCGACCGAGAGATCGCCGACCAGCGAGTCCGGATCGAGCGGCAGGCCATAGCTGAAGGAAAGCGCCCTCGCCTTGGCCGCGATCGAGCTGATCGGTGAGCCGTCATCCAGAGACAGAGCGATATTCTCGGCCGCGGTCAGCGCCTCGAACAGCGAAAAGTGCTGAAACACCATGCCGATGCCGAGCTTCTTCGCCATGCCCGGACTGGTGATCCGCACCGCTTCCCCGTTCCAGAATATCTCGCCGGAATTGGGCTCCAGCGAGCCGAACAGCATCTTGACCAGCGTCGACTTGCCGGCGCCGTTTTCGCCAAGCAGCGCGTGGATCTCGCCCTTGGCGATGTTGAGGTCGATATGATCGCACGCCGTCAGGGTGCCGAATATCTTGGTCAGGCCACGAACCTCAAGCAGGTTCGCTCCATCATGATCTGCACTCACAGTGCCTCCCATCCGGTTCCCGGACATGTTCTGTGTTCCCGCCAACATCGTATGCGCTGGCCGCTCTCGTGCGAAAGCAGCACCCACCTTGAAAGAGCTTCAAGAATTTCAGCGGAAACTCAAGGGGTAAAGATAGACCCGTTTCGCACAACAAACCGACCGACCGGTTTTTCGTGCAAACAGTGCCTGGGCGCCGCGGCAAAGCACTGAAAGGAAGGCAAACCTCCGTCAGGGGATCAGTATTGTCGTACCCGTGGTCTTGCGCCCTTCGAGATCGGCTTGCGCCTTGCCGGCGTCCTTCAGCGCATAGCGCTGGTTGATCTTGATCTCGACCGCGCCGCTCAACACCACATCGAACAATGCCGCGGCGGAGATTTCGAGGTCTTCACGCTTGGCGTTGTAGACGAACAGCGTCGGCCTGGTAGCGAACAGCGAGCCCTTCTGCGCCAGCACCGACATCGAAAATGGCGGGATCGGTCCAGAGGACTGACCGAAAGAGACGAACATGCCGAGCGGCTTCAGACAGTCGAGCGAGGCCGGGAATGTGTCGTTGCCGACCGAATCGTAGACGACGTCACATTTCTTGCCGCCGGTGATGGCGGCGACGCCGGCGACGAAATCCTGCTCCTTGTAGTTGATGACATGGTCGAAGCCATGCGCCTTGGCGAGCTCGATCTTGTCGGTTGAGCTTGCCGTGCCGATCACGGTGGCGCCGAGATGTTTTGCCCATTGTCCCAGGATCAGCCCGACGCCGCCGGCGGCGGCATGAAACAGGATGGTGTCGCCTGCCTTCACCTTGAAGGTCCGGCGCAACAGATACTCCGCCGTCATGCCTTTAAGCATCATGCCGGCGGCCTGTTCGTCGCTGATGCGGTCCGGTACCTTGACCACGCGGTCGGCGGCGACAATGCGCTGTTCGGCATAGGCACCGACATTGACGGCATAGGCGATGCGGTCGCCCGGCTTCAGCCAGTCGATGCCTGCGCCGACCTCGAGAACCACACCTGCCGCCTCGCCGCCCGGGATCAGCGGGAAGCCGCCGGGCGGCGGATAGAGGCCGATGCGGTGATAGACATCGATGAAATTGAGGCCGATCGCGGTGTGCCTGACCAGGATCTGCCCGGCGCCGGGTTGCCCCGGATCGGCGTCTTCATAGGTCAGGACTTCCGGACCGCCATGGGCGTGGATACGGATTGCTTTGGACATTTGTGGGCTTTCCTGCGGTCAGGCTTTCTTAGTGTCCGGCTTGGCGCCGAGTTTGGGGAAGAACTGCATGATACCGCCGATGCAGGCGAGGTAAAGTCCGGTGATGGTGATGCCGACCTTGGTAAAGACGCCGACCTGTTCGCCCAAAACGCCGATCTGGTCGTAGAAGGCGGCAAGGGCCGCCTGCGCCAGCGCCAGCGCACCGAAAGCGCACCAGAGCAGCGTCATGCCAAGATTGATTGGCCGCAGCCGCACCACCCGCACGGGATGGATGAAGTTGATCGGCACGAAGGTCAGGATGCCGGCCGCCACGACGACGCCGAAGGACACCCACTGTCCGGGCTCGATGACGAACAGCGTGAACACGACCATGTTCCAGACCACCGGAAAGCCTTTGAAGAAGTTCTCCTTCGTCTTCATTCCGGTGTCGGCATAATAGATGGCGCTGGACACCACGATGATGGCCGCCGACAGGAACGACAGCCCTTCGCCCATGAAGCCGCGCTGGTAGAGTGCGAAGGCCGGGATCAGCACGTAAGTGACATAGTCGATGATGTTGTCGAGGAGCTCGCCCGACCAGGTCGGCAAAATCTCCTTGACCTCGAGCTTGCGCGCGATCGGCCCGTCTATGCCGTCGACGAACAGCGCCAGCCCCAGCCACCAGAACATCGCCGTCCAGCGTTGCTCGCTTGCCGCCACCAGCGACAGGAAGGCCAGGAACGAGCCAGACGCGGTCAACAGATGCACCGAGAATGCCCGCGCCTGCGGCCAGGTGACCTTTTTCTTCGGCCTGGGTATCCGGTCGGTGATCTTTTTGGCGGCGTTTCTGGCCGTTGTGTTCTTGCTCACGGGCCCCGCCAATCCAGTTTGCAGATTTCGGCCGAGCGGCCGGCAAAGTTCCAGTTGCGGCCGAAAGCCCGCATCTTGCTCTTATCGGACCTGGCCACGATGATCTCCGGCGCGATCCAGTATTCCGAGTTGCCGATCACGGTATCCTTCTCGCGATCCTTGCCGGGAATCGGTGTGACCGCCCCGTCGATGATCTTCGGTATCTGGAAAATACGGGTCTTGTCACGCGTCTCGTAGGTGATCGGCACCTGCTCGACGCCGAGGAACTTGCCGACAAGGATCGACAACAGCGCGGTGGTTCCGCCGGCCTTCCCGGTGAAGATCCTGGTCAGCGCTTTCACCGCATAGACGGAGGCTTGCTTGTCGATGAACAGGCCTGCGGTCCAGTTGCCGCGGCTCATATAGCCTGGGATTTCCATGACCAGACCGAGATTGAGGCCGGACAGGTCGACCTCGCCGAAATGGCCTGCGTCGATGCGGAAGCCCGCCCAGGTCTGGCAATAACCCTCCGTCGGCGGATGGCTGCCAAGCGACAGTACGCAAGGACAAAAAACCGTGCAATTGCAGGAGAGTACGAGCTCTCCTTTCATTGCCCAGCCTTGCTCTGCCATGGAATTATCCCCCGTCATGCCGAGACTACTAGCAGGGCGACTGCCCAGACAAGCAGTATCGCACCGGCCACTCGGGTTGGAAGGCTGCCGGTGGTCTGTTTTTCGATCAAGGTGAACAGGCCGATCAGCGCCATCCAGAACACGTTCATCGCGCCGACGGCAAACATCACCAGCATCAGCGCCCAGCAGCAGCCGAGGCACCACAGGCCCTGCTTCAGCCCTAGCCGGAAGATGCCACCCGGCTCCGCGCTCCAGTTGGAAAACAGTGTCGAGAACGGGTTCCGGCATTTTGTCAGGCAGGCCTGCTTGAGGCTGCTGAACTGGTAGAGGCCGGCAACCAGCAGCGCGGCCGCCGCGGCAAGGCCGCTCACCGGATCGAGCAATCGAGCGGAGGACGCAAATGCGTGGACGAGCAACGTCAGCACCGCGAAGCCGATAGAGGCGACAAGCCATGTCGAGAGGTAGCCGGCAACCAGGACCAGCGGGTGGGCCACCGGCTCGCCCTTGATGCGGGCGGTGTCGGCGATTTCACAATAGGTACGGATCATCGGCGCCGCCGACGGCAGCATCGTCGCCACGGCCATCAAAAACCACATCACGATCAGCGCCAGAACCGGTGCGCCGCCGGCATCAAGTGGTGCGGGCGTCAGGCACATGCCGAAGAAGCGGTCGAGGACATCCGGCAGCGGCAGTTGCGGCAGATATCGCAGGACCACATCGCCTGGTACGCCGGGGAGCCGGCCTTCGGCGCCGCGGATCGCCATGGCGCCGAGAATGAACCAGGCGAGCAGAATGCCGCCGGCGATGGCGATGTTGACCGTCAGGCGGGGGCTGCGGGCCAGGCTTGCCGTGGCGCGGCCGGCGCGGTCGAGATGGCTGAAATCGTCCTGCTGGCCGGTCATGACAACCGAATGAGTCTAATCGCCGCGTTGATCAAGCCGCATGGTCTGACCTATATCCATGGGTAGACACCTGCATCGCAAACTGGAAGTCCAATTTGGATCATCGCGAGACAGCACGGATACTGGTAGCCGGCAGCGGCCCTGCCGGACTGATCGCGGCGCTCGGTTTCGCCGAGGCGGGCTTTCCGGTAACCTTGGTCGGACCCGAAGCAGGCGGGCCCGATGGCCGGACCACGGCGCTGATGAACCCTGCTCTCAAGGTTCTCGATCGGCTGGGCGTGCTGGCCGAACTTGCGCCGAAGGCCGCGCCGCTGAAGGTCATGCGCATCGTTGATGCGACCAGCCGGCTGATCCGCAGCCCGGTGGTGACTTTTCGCGCCATGGAGATCGGCGAGGAGCAGTTCGGGCTCAACCTGCCCAACAGTGCGCTGAACCCGACGCTGGCCAAGTCCGTCGCGGCCCATCCCGGCATCGAATGGCTGACGTCGATGGTCGAGAGTTGGCGTCTGGACGCCGATCAGGCGCATGCCGTCTTGACTGATGGTCGCGAAGTCTCGGCCGCGCTTGCGGTCGCTGCCGATGGGCGCCTGTCGCCGGCGCGCGAGGCGGCAGGCATAGTGGCCTCGGTGCGATCCTACCGCCAAGCGGCGCTGGTGCTGAATTTTGGCCATCGCAGCGAACACGGCTTCACCTCGACCGAGTTCCACACAGAGACCGGGCCGTTCACCCAGGTGCCGCTGCCCGGCAACCGCTCCAGCCTCGTCTGGGTGGTGAAACCGGAGGCGGCGAAGGACCTCGCCGCACTCGATGACGCGACGCTTTCCGAGCGTGTCGAGCAGCAGATGCAGTCGATGCTGGGCCGGGTGTCGGTCGAGCCCGGCCGACAAATTTACCCGCTTTCAGCGGCATCACCGGGGCGCTTCGCGCAAAACCGTGTGGCGCTGGTCGGCGAGGCTGCACATGTGTTCCCGCCGATCGGGGCCCAAGGTCTAAACCTCGGCATCAGGGACGTCGAGGATCTGATTGGAATCGCACGCGAAAATCGCGGCGACCCTGGCGCCGCAAGGGCTTTGGCCGCCTATGATTCCAGGCGCCGTCCCGACATTCTGGCGCGTTCGGGCGCGGTCAACCTGCTTAACATGTCGTTGCTGTCGGACATGTTGCCGGCGCAGATGGCACGCAGCGCCGGCCTCAATGTGCTCGGCAGTTTCGCGCCGCTGCGCGCCTTTTTCATGCGCGAAGGCTTGAGGCCGGGCAGCGGCCTTGCGGCGCTTACCGGCGGTTCAGGGAAACAGGTCCGGCGGTAAGATGCCGTGGCGGATCATGTAGAGCAGCCCGGTCACCGTCAGCACCGAGAGGCAGGTGGTGATCAGCACGCTGGCCGACGCGCGTTGCACCCAGACGCCATATTGCTGGGCGATGACGAAGACGTTGGTTGCGGTCGGTAATGCCGCCAAAAGCACGGCTGAAAAAACCCAGATTTCGGAAAAGTTCCCGATCCAGCTCAGCACGACGTAGCAGAGCGATGGATGCAGGATCAGCTTCAGCGCCGCGATCGACGCCAACTCATGCGGCACGCGGTTGAGGGGCCGGAGCGCAAGCGTCACGCCCATGGCAAACAGGGCGCAAGGGGCGGCCGCCCGAGACAGATATTCGAGCAGGCGATCGACCGGCTGCGGTGGGTGAAAGCCGAGATAGGCGGCGCCGACGCCAAGCGCGGTCGCGATGATGAACGGGTGCAGGACGATTTTCCTGACTACGCCGAGGATGAGCCGCCACGGCGATGTCTTGTCGTCGCCCGACAGCGCCATCATCATCGGCGCGATGGCGAAATGCATGATATTTTCGAAGCAGAAGATCAGCGCAACGGGGACCGCCGCTTGTTCGCCGAAGGCGAGCAGCGCCAGCCCCGGCCCCATATAGCCGATATTGCCGTAGGCCGCGGCCAGCGCCTTGATCGTCGACTGGGCGATCTCGCCGCGCGACGCCGTCACCGACCATACGAACATGATCGAGAAGATCGTGTAGGTGGAAAATACCGAGCCGAAGATGAAGCGCCATTCGGTCAACTGTTCGAACGGCGTGCGGGCCAGCAATTGGAAGAACAGGGCAGGAAGCGCGACATAGACGATGAAGGTGTTCATCCAGCCAAGCGCTTCCAGCGGCTGCCTGGTCATGCGCGCGACCAGAAAGCCGATGAAAATCAGCCCGAAGAACGGAAGAACAAGACCGACAATGTCAGACATTTTTGCCCTGGCCCGAAACCCCGGGACCGGGCTAGCCCGTAGCTTCATCAGGCGTCAAGCGCTTCGGCATTGAACTGACACGCTATCTGCGCCAAATAAAGCCTGATCCCAGACCTAAGTCGGGCTCGATTTTTGGCCACGGTGTGTGTAAATTCAAAGTCTTAGAGCGCTCTTCGCACATTCGAGGGGACGCCGGGCGCTCTAGAGGCTTAGTGGTGAGTATGATGAAAACGGCCAAATTTTCGATCGGACAGGTGGTTCGTCATCGGCTGTTTCCGTTCCGCGGCATCATTTTCGATGTCGATCCGCAATTCGCCAACACCGACGAATGGTACGAAGCCATCCCGGCCGACGTGCGGCCGCGCAAGGACCAGCCGTTCTACCATCTGCTCGCCGAGAATTCGGAAACCGAATACATCGCCTATGTCTCCGAGCAGAACCTGCTCGAGGATCAATCGGGCGAACCGGTCCGGCATCCACAGATCGGCGAGATGTTCGACAAGCGGCCCGACGGACGCTATGAGCCAAAACGCCAGTCGAGACACTGACATCACCTTGCATCGACGTGACGACAACAAAAAAGCGGGGCATGACCCCGCTTTTTGTCGCTCCGGTATCTGTCCCGGCGATTAGTTGGCGGCTTTGGCCTTGGCCTGCTCGTCCTTGAGCTTCTTGGCGAAGTCCTGGTTGTTCTTGACGACGAAATCCTGAAGTTTTTTCTGCCGGTCCTCGATGTCCGACTGCTGCAGCGGCGCGCCGTCAAAGGCGCCGCTGAAGCCGGTCAAGGCAACCTTGATTGGATTTGGCTGACTCTGGAAGTTGATCGAGGTCAGCGTGATCGCCTGTCCCTTCTTGAAGGAAGCGACGAGCGCGTCGGTCAGCGGCACTTCGGCAACGCAACGGTCGGCGAAGCAAATGACATAATCCAGCTTCGTCGCCTTGCCGGCGTCTATTTGCAGGGCGATGCCGGGGGGCACCAGGCGACCTGGGGGAACCGTGACCTGGAAGACCTTGCGGTTTACCTTGCCCTTCAACTCGATCAGGCTGACGCCGGTGACGAACTGGCCGTTGCCGGCAGTGATGATGTTCTGGACATTGCAGATGTCGACATCTTCCTGCTTGGTGCAGGCCTTGAACCAACCCTGCGGAATCTGTTGCTGTGCCGAAGCGGTGGGAAGTCCGGCGCCCAGAAAGCCGACCACGCCCGCGGCCAGGACCGAAAGGCGGTATGCGTTGCTGTTCAGGCTCGTCATGTCGTGCATTTCCTCTCAAATGATCCCGGGACCGGCTTCTTCGCGCCGTGTGGTCCTGCTACCTGTTGCCGAATTGAGGCAACAGAATGACTTCGGAGCGCGTGTTACACTGCATGAGCAGCCGAATCCAGCCCGCCGCCTGCAATTCTTGGCCTCGCAATTTGGGTCGTGCGATTTGGATTAATGTATCTGGCCGGAGCGCCGCGGCGCCATGTTAGGGTGCACTCCGAATCATCAAGCCGCCCAGTAAGGAGACGGTCATGGGCCGCATTCTTGTTTGGCTGATCGCCGCAATCTCGTTCTTCGCCTTTGCACCCGGCGTGGCGATGTCGGAACCGAAACATGCCATCGCCATGCAGGGCGAGCCGGCGCTGCCAGCCGACTACCAGCATTTCGACTACGTCAATCCCGATGCGCCCAAGGGCGGCAACATCACTTACTGCGTCGTCGGCAGCTTCGACAATCTGAACCCGTTCATCCTGAAGAGCCTGCGCACCACGGCGCGCGGCATGCAGGACCTCATTTTCGGCAATCTCGTCTTCGAGCCGTTGATGATGCGCAACTACGACGAGGCCTTCACCCTCTATGGCCTGCTCGCAGACACAGCCGATATGGACCTGGAGCGCAAATCGATCGAATTCCACCTTAATCCAAATGCGAAGTGGTCGGACGGTGAGCCGGTGACGCCGGATGACGTGCTGTTCACCTACGATGTCTTCACCGACAAGGGCCGCCCGCCCTACAGGGATCGCATGAGCCTGATCGCCAAGCTCGAAAAGACCGGCGATCACAGCGTGCGCTTCACCTTCAACGACAAGGCCAATCGCGAGACCCCCTTGATCATCGCGCTGACGCCGATCATCCCAAAGCACGCCTTCAACAAGGATACCTTCGACAAGACGACGCTGAAGCCGGTGATCGGCAGCGGTCCCTACACCATCGACAAGGTGCAGCCGGGACAGCGCATCGTCTTCAAGCGCAATCCGAATTACTGGGGCAAGGACATCCCTTCCAAGCGCGGCTTCGACAACTACGACCAGATCACCATCGAGTACTTCCTCAACGCCAATGCCAAGACGGAAGCGTTCAAGAAAGGCATCTGCGCCATTTACGATGAGGGCGATCCGGTCAAGCGCGAGCGCGATATCGATTTTCCCGCCTTTCATCGCGGCCAGGTGATCGCCGAGACCTTCGACACCGGCATACCGCCCGTGGTGACCGGGTTCCTGTTCAACACGCGGCTGGAGAAGTTTTCCAATCCGGAGGTGCGGCGCGCGCTCGGCATGCTCTACGACTTCGAATGGGCCAACAAGAACCTGTTCGGCGGTAAGTACACGCGCACGATGAGCTACTGGCAGAATTCCGAACTTTCCGCGCTCGGCCATCCCGCCAGCGACAGGGAAAAGGCGCTGCTGGCGCCCTACCCCGGCCGCGTGCCGGCCGATGTCATGGACGGCAGCTGGCGCCCGCCGGTGAATGACGGCACCGGCCAGGACCGTAAGGTGCTGAAGGTGGCGTTCGACCTGCTGAAGAGCCAGGGCTACACCGTCAAGGACGGGGTCCTGCTGGACCCAAAGGGAAACCCGTTCGGTTTCGAGATCCTGACGGCCTCGCAGGACGAGGAACGCTTTGCCGCCATCTATCAGCGCTCGCTGGAAAAGATCGGCATCGCGGTGACCATCCGCAGCCTCGAGGCCGACCAGATCCAGTCGCGCAAGCAGCGTTTCGACTTTGAGGTTCTTGTCGGGTCGAGCGGGTTCAGCAACTCGCTGTCTCCCGGTATGGAGCAGAACCTTCGCTGGGGTTCTTCAGAGGCCAAAAGAGAAGGTTCATTCAATCTGGCCGGCGTCGCCGATCCGGCGGTCGACGCGGCGATCGACGCGATGCTGAGAGCACGGACCAAGGAAGACTATGTCGCCGCCGTGCGCGTGCTCGACCGATTGCTGATCTCCGGCAATTACATGGTGCCGATGCAGTACAACGCGCAGCAATGGCTCGCTTACTGGAATTACCTGGACCATCCCAAAAAGACGCCCATATTCGGTTATCAATGGCCGACCTGGTGGCGCAAGCCGAACTGAGCGTGGCCGAGATCGGTCTCGCTGAAACGTTCGGCTGCAGGAGATCAAGATGAGCGATGACAATTCCATTACCGTCGACGTGGTTTCCGACGTCGTCTGCCCCTGGTGCTTCGTCGGCCAGAAGCGGCTGGATAAAGCGATTGCCGCTGCCGGCGACGTTGAGGTTCATGTGCGCTGGCGGCCGTTCCAGCTCGACCCGACCATCCCGCCCGAGGGCAAGGACCGGCGCGAATACATGCTGGCCAAATTCGGCAGCGACGAGCGCATCCGTCAGATGCATGCCCGCATAGAGCCGCTCGGCGAAGCCGAAGGCATCGATTTCGCTTTCGACGCCATCAAGGTGGCCGCCAACACGCTGGACGCGCATCGTGTCATCCGCTGGGCCGGTGCCGCCGGTGAAGCCGTGCAGAACCGGCTCGTGCGCCGGCTGTTCCAGCTGTATTTCGAGGAAGGCGGCAATATTGGCGACCACGCCGTGCTGGTCGATGCCGCCCGCGAGGCAGGCATGGACGCTGCCGTGGTCGAAACGCTGTTGCCGACCGATGCCGACGTCGAGGAGGTGCGCACAGAAATCGCCACGGCATCGCGGATGGGGATCACCGGCGTGCCGTGTTTCCTGCTCGAAGGCAAATACGCCGTCATGGGCGCGCAGGACCCCGACACGCTGACGGATGCCATCCGCCAGGTCGCGGCTGCAAAGGCCAAGGGCGAGCTGGAAAAGGCCGGCTGACCGAAGTTATTTCACCGTCACCTTGGCTTTGCTGAGGAAGAAGCCATGCCCGTTGCTGCCCGTGCAGGTCAGTCCCTTGGTTGACGACTGGCAGGTAAACGGCCCTTTGCTCAGCTGTTGCCATAGGCCAGCTTCGCGACATCGCTGCAGCAGCCCTGCTCTCCCGGATTCTTGATCAAGGTCGCCGGGCCGTTCGGCCCAAGGATCACGGTGACGTAGCTGGGCTCGACGCGCGAACAGCTCAGTTCCGGACCGCCATCCTGTGGTTCGTAGGTGCTGGTGCCGCCCTTCGGCGTGTAGATGGAGCCGATGTTGCCGGACGGAGCATTGAACTCGATTTGCTCTTCGGCGCTTGCCGGAATGGTCTGGCTGACGGCATGCGCAAGAGGCAGCCAAGAGCGTCACCATTGCGGGAACGGCTGCGCGTGCAAGCATTGGGGAGCTTCCTTGTTGGGGACCGGACATGCATCGGTGCCGACAGTGCCCGGCAAGGTTCATTCCAGTGCGCTTGATTGTCAAACGGTGTTGAGCTGCAGCTAAAAAGCGTGGGCCAACTCATGAGCAGTCGCCGTGCAGGAGCGACGATCTCGCGTGCCCAACCATGATGGCCGGTGAAATGATTCGGGCGGCCTGGGGCGATCACGGACGGCAATTTTTCGGGCGATCCGGTTAGCGCGCGGTGGGAAAACCGGCCGACGGGCAGGCCTTTTGGTCACAAAGCCGTGTATGAGCCTTCCCTCAGGGAATATATTCGCACATCTGAGCGTTCTCGCAACACATTGAAACAAAGGACAAATTTGACCCAAAGGCGGCGATCTCGCAGCACCAACTGTTGCCTCATGGCAACGGCGGGTGGGCTGCTTCACATTCGCCGGGATAAAATTCATAGAAAATGATCAATTGGTGTTACTATCCGTAACAAAACTAAAAAAGGTTTGGGCGGGATTGTGATTCGGGTCGACAGACCGCGACGTTCAATATCGGCACTTTGGAACCGCGACGCCCCCGCCGGGCCGTCGCCCCTGACGCCAGTATCGTCGATGCGGACCTTCTGGGGACTGATGCGGGCCTACTGGTTCTCGGACCGGTGGAGGGAAGCCTGGGCTCTCACCGTCGTCCTCGCACTCATCATAGCCCTGTCGAGCAAGGCGGACGTCTGGTTTACCGTGTTGGCGGGCGAACTGGCAGCCTCAATCGCTTTTTTTCACGACGCCGCGAATACCACGCCCCTTGAATCGGTGCTTACCAATGCCGGCCTGCTTGTCCTGCTGGTCGTGTTCAAGGACATGGGAATCATAGGCGCCTGCAAATTTGTATCGGCGACATTGCATCGCAAATGGCGCGCCTGGTTGAACGCGCGTTTCAATGCGGCGCTGCTCGATACCAACCATACGCACTACCACGCCCAGAATGGCTCGCCAGATGCGCCAGCGCCCGACAACATTGATCAGCGCGTGCAGGAATCCATCAAAGACATGGCGGGCGGCGCCATCGGGCTTGCCCAAGGTGTGTTCGGCGTCTTCACCTCACTTTATTTTGTCGGCGGCGCTTTGCTGGCGAATTCCGTGGAGGTAAAAGGCTTGGATGCCCTCGGCAGCTATGGCAGCGCCGTCCTCGCTCTGCTGGCGGTTGCCATCTACGTGCCGGTCAATACCTGGATCGCGATCAAACTCGGCGGAATGCTGGAGTGGCTCAACGTCAGGATGCAGAAGGCCGAAGGCACCTATCGCAGCGAGCTGATCACTTTGTTGCGCCGCAGTTTCCATGTGTCGGCGTCGCAAGGCGAAGACGTGCAAAAGACGATACATGGACGGCTCTATCTCGATATTGATACCACCTGGTCGAAGCTCAACATCGTCAACACCCTCTATGCGGGATTCGAATCGGTCTACAATTTCGTCGGGGCCAAAGTTGTCGCCTACGGACCTGGTCTGGTGCCGTTCATCCACAACGGCGTCGACCTCAAGGGCTACATAACCGGTTCCGAGCAGGTCAACGCGCTGATCAGCAAATGTTCCTGGTTCATCCATGTCATGCCGAGTCTCGCCACCTTGCGGGCCAACAGCCAGCGCGTCATTGAATTGGCGCACGCCATTGAAAACGTCCAACAGCCGCAGGAATTCTACAGCCAGACCGGCCGTTCCGATTTCCACTATGCCAGCCAGAACCCGGTCTTCGGCCTGACCATCCAGAAGCTTGAACTGGCGCATCAGGGTGAAGACGCCACGCCGTTCCTGAGCGCAGCCAATCTGCGCTTTCGGCGCGGCGAGTGGGCATTCCTCAAGGGCGAATCCGGCTGCGGCAAGACTTCGCTGATCAAGGCGATCAACGGCTTGTGGCCTTATGGCCGCGGCACCATCGTCTTCCCTGACGGTGTGAGGAGCTTCTATGCCGCCCAGGAGGTCAAGCTGCAGCTGGTGTCGCTGAAGCAGCTGGTGTGCCTGCCCGGCTCCGAGGACGACTATGGCGATGCGCAGGTCGCGGCAGCCCTGCACAAGGCCGGCCTTGGCGATTTCATCGAACACATGGCCGATGAAAGCCGCGAGGGAAAGATCTGGGACCAGCTGCTTTCCGGCGGCCAAAAGCAGAAGCTGGTTGTGGCCCGCATCGTGCTGCAGCAACCGGGACTGCTGTTCCTCGACGAAGCGACCGGCGCGCTCGATCCCGATGGCAAGATCGCCTTCCACCAGGCGATCAAGGACAATTGCCCCGATGTCACCGTGATCAGCATCATGCATGAGGCGGTGGCGCCACGCTCGGCCTCGGGCGAGGAATTCTACCACAGCGTGGTCGCGATCGCCGATGGCGTCGCCACCAAGAGGCCGCTTGTTCCGAACCTGCCGCGCGAGCTCACCACCATCCTTACGCAGCCGCGGCCGGTCGAGGACAAATGGATGCGTTTTTCGCGCCGGCTGAAGCAGAAATAGCAACGACGCCGAAGCGCGTTCCGCCACCGGCAACCGGGCACCCGCTCCCTCCCCTGCAATAACGATCACAGTCCCGCGATTGCGCCGGTTCCCGGCTGTTTTCCGCCATACCTGCGATTGACTCGCCAAGATGCGCTCCTATGTTGCGCCCGCTCGCTGAATTCCAACTCGAACCCGCGAGCAGAAAGGTCACGGCGCCATGCCTGGCGACAGTAGTCGAACGCAACCGCCGTCCGCCTGGAAGTGACCTCTAACGGCTCACGTCCTGCCGGACGGCAAGGAGTGAGCCATGAACGAATTTACCCCCGTCGTAGCGGGCGACGATGCCGTCGCGATCGCGCGTATCCTTGCCAATGATCACGTCGCCGATGTCGTCGAGGCCCTGAACCGGGAACCTCGCGAAACCGCGATCGAACTGCTTTGCGAAGTGCCGTTCGAGCGGCTGGTCGAGATTTTCGACCAGCCGGAACTCGACGGCGCCTCCGAACTGGCCGAAGCGCTGCCGCGCGCCAAGGCGTGCAAGCTGCTGACCGCCATGTCGGTCGACCGCGCCGCCGATATCCTGCGAGAGCTGGATGAGCCGACGCGCTCCGAGCTGCTCGGCGGGTTGGTCCCGCCGCTGCGGGCAACGCTGCTTTCCATTCTCGGCTATCCCGAAGGCAGCGCCGCCTCGATCATGACGACCGAATTCGTCAGCGTGCCGTCGGACTGGTCCGTCGGGCGCACGCTCGACTACATCCGCAAGGTGGAGCGGACGCGGGAGACCGTCTACGCCATCTACATCGTCGATCCAGACACGCATGTGCTGGTGCGCTCGACCGGCCTGCGCCGGCTGATCACCGGCGAGCCGGACAATCCGATCCTGTCGGTGGCGCCGGATCGCGCCCCGGTGACGGTGACGCCGCTGACCGATCGCGAGACACTGGCGCAGACGATCTCCAAATATGACCTGCTCGCGGTTCCCGTCGTCGACCATGGCAAGATCCTCGGCATCGTCACCATCGACGACATCATCGACACCATGATCGAGGAGACGACCGAGGACGCGCATCGCTTCGGCGGCATGGAGGCGCTCGACGAGCCCTACATGAAGATGAGCTTTCTCGCCATGATCAAGAAGCGCGGCGGCTGGCTGTGCGCGCTGTTCATCTCGGAGATGCTGACCGCCAATGCCATGCAAAGCTATGAAGGCGAACTGCAAAAAGCGATCGTGCTCACTCTGTTCATCCCGCTGATCATGAGCTCGGGCGGCAATTCCGGTTCGCAGGCGACCTCGCTCGTCATTCGCGCGCTGGCGCTGCGCGAGATCGGCCTTCGCGACTGGTGGCGGGTGGCGTTGCGCGAATTGCCCACCGGCTTCGTGCTCGGCGCCATGCTTGGCGTGGTCGGCATCTGCCGCATCGCGCTCTGGCAATATATGGGCTTCTACGATTATGGGCCGCATTGGCCGCTGATCGCGGCGACCGTGGGGGCAGCACTCGTCGGCATCGTCACCTTCGGCTCGCTGTCGGGGTCGATGCTGCCGTTCGCGCTGAAACGGATCGGCTTCGATCCGGCGAGCGCCTCGGCGCCGTTCGTCGCCACGCTGGTCGATGTCACCGGCCTGGTGATCTATTTCTCGGTGGCGCTGGTCATCCTGCGCGGCACTTTGTTGTAATAAGCTTCAGGCTCCCATCTCGGTGGCAACAGCGGCTGCCATGGGGGGTTCTTCAAGATCGAGCGCGCGGGCGTCAATCGACCCGCACGCCGTTCTTCACGCGGTAGGTGGGCTTGTACATGGTGACCAGTTCCTCCGCTGCCGTCGGGTGGACGGCCATGGTGCGGTCGAAATCATCCTTGGTGACGCCGGCCTTCAGCGGAATGCCGAGCAACTGCGCCATCTCGCCGGCGTCCGGCCCGAGGATGTGCGCGCCGAGCACTTTTCGCGTGGCGCCATCGACCACCAGCTTCGTCAGCATCCTTTCGTCGCGGCCCGACAGCGTGTGCCGCATCGGCCGGAATGTGGCGCGGTAGATTTCGATATCGGAGTAGCGCTTGACGGCATCGTCCTCGGACAGCCCGACGGTGCCGATCTCCGGCTGTGAGAAGACGGCGGTCGGGATGGTGTCGTGGTCGGGCGCGGTCGGATTGCCTTTGAATGCGGTCTCAATGAAACACATGGCCTCGTGGATCGCCACCGGTGTCAACTGCACGCGGTTGGTGACGTCGCCGATCGCCCAGATGTTGTCGATGTTGGTGCGGGAATATTCGTCGACAACGATGGCGCCGGTTTTGCCGAGTTCGATGCCGACGCCTTCCAGGCCCATATTCTCAGTGTTGGGGAGGCGGCCGATGGCGAGCATGACCTGGTCGACTGTCAGCACCTTGCCGCCGGTGACCAACGCATCCAGCCTGCCGTCCGGCCGCTTGCGGACCCATTCCGACACGGCGTGGCAGAGAATCTTGATCCCCTTCTTTTCCATGGTCTCGTGCAGCATGCGCCGCAGGTCCATGTCGAAGCGCGACAGTATCTCCTTGCCGCGATAGACCAGCGTGGTGTCGACGCCCAAGCCATGGAAGATATTGGCGAATTCGACGGCGATGTAGCCTCCGCCCTCGATCATGATCGCCTTCGGCAGTTGCTTGAGGTCGAAAACCTCATTGGAAAAGATGCAATGCTCGTGACCGGGCAGCGCCGGGTGCGGCGCCGGCCGGCCGCCGGTGGCGATCAGGATCTGGTCGGCGGTGACGGTGCGGTCATCGCCCAGGAGATGCACGACATGCGGGTCGACCAGCATGGCGCGCGAGTGGAACGTCTCGCCGCCGGCGCCTTTCACGTTCTTTTCGTAGATCGCTTCCAGACGGGCAATCTCGCGGTCCTTGTTGGCGACCAGCGTCGGCCAGTCGAAGCTCGCCTCCGGCACCGTCCAGCCATAGCCGGCGGCGTCGGCAAAATGCTCGGGAAATTGCGAGGCATAGACATAGAGTTTTTTCGGCACGCAGCCACGGATGACGCAGGTGCCGCCATAGCGGTACTCCTCGGCGATGCCGACGCGCTTGCCGAGCGCGGCCGCCACGCGCGCCGCCCTCACCCCGCCGGAGCCGCCGCCGATCACGAAGAGATCGTAGTCGTAACCGGCCATGCTGCTGTTCCTTGCCTCAAGAAATGTTTGAGACAGGTAGGCCGCATGAAGCCAAAAGAAAAGCCCGGTTTCCACCGGGCTTTCTGGTCCAGCGGCAAGGATGCCGGTGGCGAAATCAGACGTCTTAGTTCTTCGGCGCTTCCGGCTGGTCACCGTCTGCGGGCGCATCGCCGTCGGCAGGTGCAGCGCCATCGGCAGGTGCAGCGCCATCGGCGGGGGCAGTTGCGTTATCCGGCGCAGGCGCGGCCGGGGCAGCGGCCTTCGCGGCGGCTGCCAGCGTTTCGCCGACCTGCTGGGCGAGATCGCGCGCCAGGCCGTTCTGCCAGATGTCGGCGGCCTTGACCAGTTCGCGCGTCACGTTGGGGCCGTTGTCGAGCAGCTTCTTGCCGGCATCGGAAGTGTAGAAGGCGGCGATGTCGGTGAGATCCTTCTCGGAGAACACCTTGGCATAGGCGAGCGCTGCTTCCTTCTCCAGATCGGCACGGCGCGAGGCCAGCGCCAGTGCCTTTTCGCTGACGGTCTTGCCGATCAGCTCCTGCATATCAGGGTTCTTCTGGATAAGCTGCTGCTCGAGCGAGGCCGCCGCTTGCGGCAGGATGTTGTCGAACGAGTCGGTCGCGTGGATTGCCGTGACCGCCGCCCGCGCCGCCTTCAGATGCGATTCCGTGATCTCCTGCGAGAACGCCGGGGAGGAGAAGGCGAAAACGGCCGAAGCCGCCAGAACGGCGCAAAGATTGCGAACCCGGTTATGCAACATCATGATCGGTAGAACTCCCTGGTTTTCGGGCGGCATGGACGGTTTGGATGCCGTCGCCGCCGGCGATGATGGCCGCTGACGCCAGCCCGATGAAAAGACCATGCTCGACCACACCAGGAATGGCATGGAGAGCATTCGAAAGCGCTCTTGTATCCGGAATGCGGCCAAAAGATGCATCGAGGATAAAATGGCCGCCGTCTGTAACAAAAGGCTGGCCCCCCGTCATCCTCAATGTAACCGGGCCGGAAAGGCCGAGACTTTTGGCCGCTGCCGCGACCGCGATTTCGGTCGCGCGCAGGCCGAACCGGTTGACTTCGATCGGCAAGGGAAACCGGCCAAGGGTGTCGACCATCTTCGAGCGATCGGCAATGACGATCATGCGCTGAGATGCCGCCGCGACGATCTTCTCGCGCAGCAGCGCGCCGCCGCCACCCTTGATCAGCGTCAGCGCCGCGTCGATCTCGTCGGCGCCGTCGACGGTAAGGTCGAGCTCGGGCGTTTCCTCAAGCGTCGACAGCGGCACGCCAAGTTCGCGGCAAAGGGCTGCGGTGCGCTCCGACGTCGGCACGCCGATGACGGACAAGCCGGTGGCGATCTTTTCGGCCAGCAGCCGCACGAATTCGTCGGCCGTCGTCCCGGTGCCGATGCCGATGCGCATGCCGTCGCTGACATGGGCAAGGGCTGCCCGCGCGGCCTCGACCTTCAACTGCCTCGCATCCATGCTCGCCCCGGGGATTTGGCTTGGTTCTGATTTTTCTGGATGCGCGCTCCTAGCACTTTTGCCCGCAGGGTCAAAGACTTTGGCTCGCACCGGCTTGCCTGAAAGAAGCGCAGCCGCTATCGCCTGCCTGCAATGCATCAGCCACAGGACAGGCCATGACCCAACCGATCATCGTGTTCGACCTCGACGGGACGCTGATCGACACGGCGCCGGATCTGCTCGACAGCCTTAATCACAGCCTTGCCGCCAGCGAGCTTGCCGCTGTCGACGAAGCCGGCTTCCGGCGTTTTGTCGGCCAGGGCGGACGGGTGATGATCGAGCGCGCACATACCGCGCAACAGAAGTCGCTGGCGGTGGACGAGCACGACAGGTTGCTCAAGCTGTTCCTCGACCATTACACACTCAACATCCCCGGCAAGTCGCGCCCCTACCCCGGCGTCGTCGAGGCGATCGCCCGCTTCGAGAAGGCCGGCTATTTGCTTGCCATCTGCACCAACAAATATGAGGCGAATTCGAAAGCGCTGATTGGGGCGCTCGGCCTGACAAAGCATTTCGCCGCGATCGCCGGCCAGGACACGTTCGCCTTCCGCAAGCCCGACCCGCGCCATCTCACCGAAACCATCCGGCTCGCCGGCGGCGACCCGGCCCATGCGCTGATGGTCGGCGATTCGCAGACCGACATCGACACGGCCAAGGCCGCCGGCATTCCCGTGGTTGCCGTCGATTTCGGCTACACCGACCGCCATGTCAGGGAATTCGAGCCGTCGGCGGTGATTTCGCATTTCGACGCGCTGACGCTCGACCTGGCGGAACGGCTGATTGCTGCGGCGGCCGGCTGAACGAAACGGGCGATTGCGCGGCAGCGTCCGCCCTTGCCTATTTCAGGCGTAGAAGGCAGGCGCATCGCCTTGACTTCAACGGCCTGCCTCCCTTATATCGCGGCTCGCTTGGCCTTCGGGCAACGAGCGGGCGATTAGCTCAGCGGGAGAGCACACCCTTCACACGGGTGGGGTCGCAGGTTCAATCCCTGCATCGCCCACCATTTTCTTTCCCGGAACAGCACACTCCAAGCCAGCACTCCTAGCAGCTGCAACTCGCCCCTTCCCCACCAAAATTCTTCTGCGCAAAGTTCAACGCGCTTGAGTAGCTCGTATAGCTCTGGAACTGGCAGACATCGGAGCCGTTCCGCACCTTCATCTGCTCGAGATCCCAGAACGTGACCTCGATGTGATCGTTGGCGCAATAGACCGTGTATTTTTCAGGCTCCAGCGCGCTGGCTTTCTGCAGCGGCATGGAGACGGCAGGAATGGAAAGTACGGAAAGTGCAAGCATGACGGCGTGACGCGTGCGCATGTAAAAACCCCGAATGAAAACCAGCCCGTATTATTGCCGCTATCTTGAAGCGCTGCATCACGGCTTTTTGACGAACGACTTCTTTCCGGTGCCCGGCTCGCCGCTCGGGGGCGCGTGGCCGGCAGCAGGGAGGTCGGCTTGGATTGCGTCCATTCGGTCATGGTGTTCCCTGCAAGGCATCGCAGCGCCGCGCGAGCCTAAGCTTTCTTCTTTCGTCTCCGTGATCCCGCCCGCATCGCAATTTCGGTGCCGCGAACCGTTTCGTACTGGTCGGCATCGACCAGCGACTGGTCGAAGCTGACGCCGGTCATTTCGGAGATTTCGGTCAGCGGGTACATGGCGCCGATGAACTCGTCGGAGACGGCAAACTCAAGCTGCGTGTCCGACAGATCCTGTTCGAGCACGAAGCCGTAGCTGGCGATGCCGTCACTGACGCGGGCGACCACCACCTTCCAGAAGCGGCGCGGCACTAGCGCGCGAAGACTGGTGCCTTTGGGACCCTTGCCGGCAAAGGTCCGGTCGTCTTCGGCGAGGACCGGCCCGGCGAAGACGCAAAGCCGCTCGCTCGCCGCCTCCGACAGGACGTGGTTCTCAAGATCGCCCCAGTTCTTCTCGCCGCTGTCGGAGCGGTTGTAGCCTTCGACCTGGGGCGAGCAGTTGGTGACATGGAAGGAGCAGACATTGCCCCTGAGCAGCAGCTCGAAGGTGCTGCCCCAGGCCACGTCATCGCGCCTGACGATATGGCCCTTGTCGAAGGCGCCCTGATCCTGGGTGTAGAAGACATCGGGGATCTGATACTTGTCGTCGAGCCGCAGATCCGGGAACCAGCGCTCGCTGAACAGGCCGCCACGCGAATAGTTGCGGCCCTTTTCCGGCTCGCGCAGATTGCTCTCCTCGGTGACGTTGGAGGCGGTGAACAGCGCCAGCCGCCGCTTGGCGTGCATCTTGAGTGAAAAATTCTGGTAATCTAGCCGCGTGCCCCCTGCCTTGAGCTGCGCCAGCACGGACAGGTCGGTGGCCTCCGGCATCGGCACCACGACGGGCGCGAGTTTAGTGCCGCCGGACAGGAATTTTTCGTCGTAGCCCTTATAGCCGGCATAGTCCGCGACCGTTTTGGGAACGAATGCGCCGCCTGGAGGGGTCGGCTTGGCCGCTTCCAGTTCGACCGATTCCGTGACCGCTTCATGGCCAGGCGTTGCGCCGAGCGAGACGGTGATGCGCAACGGCACTTCGAAGGTGACGCTGCCGCCCGGCGAAACGACGACGCCTCCGGATGGAGGCGTCTGGGTGGCGACGCCCGGGATCTGCTGGGCGCCGCCGACTTCAACCAGGTTTACGCCCTCGGCCGGCGACCCACTGTCCGCCTTGTTCCACCATGCGCCCCAATCGTTGGGGCCGCCGCTGGCGGCGCCGGCGAAATTGAGGCCGAGGTCGACGACACGCTGGTCCTTGGCGAGCGCGCCGGTGGGCACGGCGTAGTTGCGCTCGAGATAGCGGCCGGCAAAATGCAGCGCCACGACCTCGCCGGTGGCGAGGTTGATCATGGCGGTGCCGGAGTTGCCGCCAGTGGTCGAGCAATCATGTGTCGCCGCGCTGACGATCTTACCGAAACTCTCCGTATCGAAGCCGCCCTGCAGCATGCCCGGTTGCAGGCGCTTGACCTGGAAACGATTGCGCATGAGCTCGTTCTGGACATCGACCGCGTTGCGATTGTCGAACGCGGGATAGCCGATGGCGACGACTTCCTGGCGCAGCATATCGCGCGCGTCGGCGACCGCGAGCGACAGCGGCGTGATGTTGTCGGGCAGGCCTTCGACTTCGAGGATCGCCATGTCCCAATAGGGATGGATCATCCGGACATTGCGGATCTTGAAGACGTTTCCCGCCGCCGAATCGCGCTTGAAGTCGATGCCGGCGGCGCGGCCGTTGATGAATTGCACATTGCGGTCGCCAAGGCCGTCCGCAAATATCTGCGCCACATGACGGTTGGTCATCAGCAGGTTGCGGCCGACGACGAAGCCCGTGCCGCCGTAAGGGATATTGGTGTTCCACAACAGTTCGATACGCCCGATCGCCGGCAGGGCGGCTTCGATGCGCTGCTTCAATGCGGCCTCGCTGGTAAGCTTCGTCCACAGCGAATGGCCAGGTGTCGGAGCGCCGTCGAAAGTCAGCGTCGTAAAGGTGCCATCCTTGATGTCATAGACCGGCCGCAACTCCGGGATGATTATGGCTTCCAGATCGGAAAGCTGCTCGGGCGCGACTTCGGCGCCCCGCGCGAGGCTCTCCATGCCAGCGCGCGCCGATTCAAACGCCGCCTCCGTCTTGCCGGCTTCCGCAGGCGCAAGGGATTCCAGTCCGCCGCCTGCCATCGTCTCCATGTTGCCGAGGACCGATTCAGTCCCCTCGCCCCCGGTGACGAGATCGAGATATCGACGGATTCGCTGCTCTCTGCTGACCGGCATAGTAGCCCTCTAACGTTCTGTCGAAGTAAAGAACTGTATTGCCCCATTTTAGACTGGTGCAATTCTGACTGGCAGGCAAGGAAACAAATCAACTCGCGTCGAAGATGACCGCAGCGCAACGTCGGCATGTCTCTTTGCGGCAGTCGCTCGCGCGGTGTATGACGCTCGCATTATTTCAGCGATGCCGTATGTGATCTCCGTCACAGACGCTCACGCTGTTTGCGCCCAGCTATCGCAACAGGCGGAAAGGCCATTGCGGCCGCTCGGTTTTACAGAAATTTTATCACCTAACCATTTTAATCAGTGGCGCCTGCACGCGCGGCTCCTCCCGTCGCGCGTGCAGACGGCTTTCCGCCCGGCACGAGCCAGGCACTGGGCGCGACCACTGCGCCACGCCTTTAGAAGGCGTAATCGCAAGGGATGAACGCCGGCCTTTGACGCGGTGCACTCTTGCCTTAGACTTCGGCCCTTAAACTTCGCCGATTGCGGCAATTGGGAATTTGGAACATGGCTTTTGGCGGCCCCAACGACAGAAACGATCTGCCGCGCCTGGCACGCATCGATCCAAAGCTGTTCGATATCCTGTTCAGCGGCTGCAAGGTCGAGCGCTACGCCGCCGGCCAGCATCTGTTCGTTCAGGAAGATGCCGCCGACCGGATCTACGGGGTCATGAGCGGCACGGTGGAAATCTCGATCTATTCGCCCGGCGGGCAGAAGCTGGTGGCCAATATCGAGCTGTCGCGCAGCCTCGTCGGCGAGATCGGCGCGCTTGACGGGCGGCCACGCACCGCCACCGCCATCTGCCTGACCGCTTGCGAGCTGGTTTCGCTCAGCAGGACACAACTATTTGATCGCATTGAAAAAAATCCACCGCTGGCACGCGCGATGATCGAACTTCTGTGCGCCCGGCTGCGCTGGGTCAGCGGCGAACTCGGCGACCAGGCCTTCTTCGGCATCGAGGCGAGGCTCGCCAAACGCCTGGTCTTCCTGGCCAAGGTGATGGCCGACAGCGCCGGCTGGATCCCGATCTCGCAATCGGAACTCGGAGAGTTCCTCGGCGCCACGCGCGAGTCCGTCAACAAGACGCTCAACGACTGGCGCAACCGCTCGTTCATTGCCATCAAACGCGGCGGCCTGCGCATCACCGACACCGGGGCGCTGCGCCATATCGCCGAATCGCAGGACGACGACTGACGCCGATCCCGAATCAGCCCCGGCTAAGACTCAGAGCCGCGAAATCAGGTAGCGCAGCGCCGAGCGGCTGGGCATGAAGAAGTATCCACCACCCTTGGTGGTGACGAATTGCGGCATGTCACGGAGCGTCGTGACCTTTTCCCATGACGGAATGGTGAACCTGCCATCACCGCTGCGCGAACCAATCGTCGGGTCCTTTTCAGCGACGAGGCCCTGGAACGTGGCCGACGAAACCCAGGTCTGCTGAATGAATTCGTACTGGCGCTCTATGTCGGCGTTGAGGCACATGAACAGCAGCCCTTTTTCGACCTTGCCATTCTTGCCGTCCTGCTTCTCATAGGTACGGCCGACCCGCAGGATACGATGGCGCTTGCCGATATTGATCTGCGTATCGCGGTCCTCACCCAGCGAGTCGCGTGGGTTGGAACGGCGAATGTGGGCACCAAGCGGGCAGCGATGGCCTTGCGGATCCTCGGCGCCAGCGGCGAAGTTGTTGTCGATGACGCGTCCCGGATGATCGGGGTTGCGCACCAGCGAGCTACCGTTCTGCCAGCGGCCGAGCATCTTGGCGGCAATCCAGTCTTGCGTGATGGCTTGGTTGCCGAGTTGGCTCGCGACCAAGGCTGCAGCCTTTTTGCAGTAGTTGTTGAAGACGTCGACGTGCTGCTCGAACTGGCGAATAACCAGGAATGAACCGTTGCGCCCGAAATCGCGCGGCGGTGGCGGCAGGCCCGGAATCAGCCGGCTACGGCGCACCTGCGAAAGGATTCCGGTCCGATCGCGTGATGCGCTTACCGAGGGCGAGGCTGGATAGAACCCATGCTCATCACGATAGCCGAACAGGAACTCGCCGGGCGCGACCAGATGCATGGGCGCGGCGCCCCTGCTGGCGCGGGTCGTGCCCCGGACAATCGGCTGCGAAATCCCGTCCGCGAAACCGAAATGCTCGTAGGCTGGCCCACGTTCCGACCGATCGTCACGCTTTGCCCCGTCGGACGATTTCGTCTTCGTGTCGGTCGGACCCCGGTTTACGGCGAGCGGCAGTTCGGCAACGACCTTCATGCCTGCACCGGTCGTCTTTCGTCTCACTGTGGCAATCTCGGTCTTCAACCGTCCCGGGTCTTCGGCATAGCAGACGATGACCAGGTCCACAGGGTTCTCCAACGACCCCCACTCCCATTCGTCCGGGCCGTCGCGGCCTCGGTCGTCCAGTATGCGCCCACGCTCGGGATTGCCCATGCCATGGCGAAAGGCGATCGGAAATGTTTCCAGTGGATCGCCCTCCACACCCTCGTCGAGCCCAAACTGCCGCAGGCCACCGGGACCAAAGGCGACTATCATAGCGCGCCCGGCGGGCCTGCCTTCGCCGAAACTCGTCTGCTCGACAACGAAATCGAGCCAGGCTCTGCGCTTGGGCACCGGCAACTTGTCCGGCACCCGGATCGCAAGCATATGCGAATAAGCGAGCGGGCCGAGCGGGCCGAAGAAGATGGACTGGATCTCGCCGGTTTCCAACTGCTGTTCGAGAGGCGCCGGAAAGGCAGAGCTGATATTGGCCAGCAGCGAAGTGGTCTTTTGAACGGTGGTTGTTTCGCTCGCCGGGCGCCGTAGCGAACCGAACAAGCTCAGCCAGTCGCGCGCCTCGTTGCCGACGGCGGAAGCAATGCCGCGCCTGACCCGGGAATTGATCCGGATGCGCTCTGTGTTGATTTGGGGATAGGCGGAGTACCAGAACAGGGTCGGCACCTGCTGGCGCCGCGCCCAGCGCTTGAAACGATCGCCGTCGCGCGCGCCGTCCAGGAACAGCCATCGTGTGCGTGGATAGCCCACGGTGTTGCTCCACACGCCGGTGAGGCCAGCGGACGCCTTGGCGATGAAGTCCTCAAGATAGCTTTCCCAGCTGCCGCCGTAGTTGGAGAAGAACATCAATCGGTTGGAGCCGGGCAGCAGTATCCAGCGGGCGAAATGGATGGTGTTGATGGTGTTGAGGAAGCCTGGCTTGAATACCTTCTGGGCAGCTATCGAGATCAGGTAGAAAGAAAACCTGAGCGCCAGCCGCCGCAGGATGCCGGCCTTCATCGTCGAAATCGCAGTCAGATGGTTCTGTGCCGCGTGGCCCTCCTTGACGAGTATCGCGTTCAATTCAGATATGCCGATCGATGTGCTTTCCGGCCGATCCCTGTCCTCGCGGCGTCGCAGCGCCAGCAAGCACGAAAACGCCAGCAGCGCCGCTGCCACCAACACTCCAAGTCCGGACAACAGAAGTGAGGTGATTGCCACGGCTATAGCGGTGAAGGAGATTTCCTGGGAACTGATGTCGATAGATCTGCCGAACACCACACTGTAGGTCATGTACCAGCAAGCAGCCCAGATGATCGCCACCGTGACGAAGACCGGTGGTACCAGCAACGTCGTCATCAGAGCACGGCCCCAATGACCCGGCGGCTTTTCCAGCAGGCTCTCGGCCGGCTCGAACGCCCAGGCAAACGTCTCTAATGACTGGACATGCTGGCGAACTTCAGCGAGCACGGCAGGAGCGTTGCCGGCGCCTTTGCGTGGCCGCTCGACGATGTCGCGCACGGCTTCGAAAAGCTGCTGCTCGGCCTTGATACGCTGGACCGAGTGCCCCGGCGTGCCCGAAAACACCAGTCCGGCATTGCTGCCGAAGGACGGCGATATGTCGACATTGTGCTTGCGCAGGAAATCGTTCAATGCGCCGCCATCGCGCAGATCGCAGACATCCTTGAAGATCGGCCGTAGCCGGTGCCCGATGGCGTGCGTGACCGCATCGATGACATCGTCGATGCTGCCGTCACCGGAAATCTCGAGAACCAGAGCTCCTTTTTCCTGACCGGAATCAGCGCCGATCTCGCCGGTGCCGACCACGGTAAGGCTGGTGAAGTGGACGGTGCCGGCAATGTCGAGCGCGGTGCGGATATCTTCGACGGCCGGGTTGCCGAGGCTGGCAACCTTGTCGCGGACAGCATCCAGCGACGCGGATCGGGTGACCGGGCAGACCACCGTCACCATAGACTGCGTTACGGTGCGGCAGAGTTCTGCCCGTTCGAAATCGACCTTGAGGGTTTCGGGATAGGCGCCGATGCGGGTCATCCGCCCGGCCTTGCCGGGCATGCGGCGCACGCCCTGCTTCTGGAACAGGGCGCGCAGGCTTTCGCCGATCTGGATCCTGGCAATCTCGGCGCCGATGCACTGATGAATGCCGTGGCCGAACACCATGTAGTCGCGATGCGGGCGCGATGTGTCGAACTGGTCCGGGTTCTGCACGGCGTCGGCATCGAACATCGCCGACAGCGTCGCCGGCATCACCACCGTGCCGGCCTTCACCAGGCGCTCGCGGCGCGTACCCTTGCCGATGATCGCGTCGCGGGCCGTGTAGCGCCAGGGGCCGACCCAGATCGGCTTGAAGCGCATGGCTTCAAGGACGGCCCTGTCGAGCTTGGCGGTATCGTTTTCGGCCAATGCGGCATCGATAGCCTGCCTTGCGTCGGGCCGCGACAGGATCACGTCGAGGCAATTGCCGGCGGCCAGCACATTGGTCGGGACGAAGCCGGCGATCATGCCCAGCATGATCGAATTGAGGTCGTCCCGCGACAGGCGGCCCTGATCCATCTGGACAACCAGCCTCGCCAGCGGTTGCTCGGCCTTCAAGCCCCGGTCCCTAGCCGACTGGATGGAGCGATCGATGACTTTGAAAAGACGGTCGCCCGCCACCACTGCGAGTTCGCGCATGACGGGGCTCGCCGTCGGGTCCGAAAAGAACAGCGCACTCAGCGCGATCGCCCAGTCGGCGAATTCGGATTCATCGTCCATCTCGACGCCGAAATAATCGCGGCAGATGTGCACCGGGACGATCTTCATCAACCTGGAGATCGCATCGAAGCCGGGGCTGGCGCGCGTCATGATCTCTTGCGAATGACGCGCCGCGATCGGCCTGACGGCGGCTTCGACCTCGGCCGGCGGGAATGCACTCAGCACCGACGATTTCATGCGCCGGTAGTCGGCGCCGTCCTGCATGCCGAGGATGAAGTTCGATCCGCGGGCAAGCTCGGTCATTTCCGGGCCGTATGGGGTCTGGAATTCGTCGCCGCGCTCCAATATGTCGCGGACATCGGCGTTCTTGGTGACCACGAGAACACCGAAGAGCTTGCCGGTCGGGCGGATACGCCGCAACAGGGAAAGCGCCCAGCGGGGGTCTTCGGCCAGAGACCCGACGATGCGCGCAATCAGCCCTGTCTTGCGGATCCGGCCGAGATCGAACGGCGGCATTTCCGACAGCGGGCGCTGGTTTTTCTGGGCCACGCGAATAGCGTCGAAATACTTCAGTTCGGTCATGCGCGTTCAAGCCCCCCGGCTATCCACGTTATTGCGATGCCGGCCGTTCAACGCCTAGGTTTGCATCGGTTGCACGTATGTGAATCTTTTCACAGTTGGTCCATGTTCCAGCCAGCATTGACGCCATGTTCATTTGGCCAGTCGGAAATTGGCGACGAGGATCTCGTTCGCGGCCTTGTCGGTGAACGGTATCCAGCGCACACGCTGTTCTGAAAAATCGGGATGCCGGGTGGTGAAAATGGTCATCTCGCGCCGCGCCTGTTCCGGCCGGCCGCTTCGCATCAGCGCGCCGATCTTCAGGAACCTGGAATAGAAATAGCCGGGAGACAGGTTGAGCGAGCGGTCAGCGGCAGCGATCGCCGCCGGCCAGTTCTCGACCAGACAATAGGCCGCCGTCAGTTCCCCCAGATTGTGGAAGCGGTAGAGGTCGAACGGGCTCAATCGCTCGGTATCGAGAAAGAACGGTATCGCGGTCGCGGCATTGCCGAGCAGCAGCTGGGCGCTGCCCATGGCCGAGCGCGCGAAGGCAAAGCTCGGATTGATGTGGATCGCTTCCTCGAGATGGTCGACGGCCGACCGCGGTTCGCCGCGCATGATGTCGACGGCGCCGAGATGGGCGTGCGGGCGCGCATCCAGGCTGTCCACCAGCAACGCCTTGCGGGCAAACTGCTCGACCTTGTTCAAATCGTCGCTGTCGCCGAAACGCAGCCATGCCCGCCAGAAATACCACCACGCCAGTTCGTTGAGCACGGCGCTCGAGTTGGCGTCCTCGCGGTAGGCCTTCTGGAAGAACTCGAGTGCGGTTTCGGTGTCGCCGCGGGTGCGCCGGTTCATGTGCCAGCGGCCCCGTCGCACCAGTTGCCAGGTCTCCAGGCTTTCCCAGGGAACCTGGAAGGTGCGTGCCTGTTCCGCCCGGTCGACCTCCTTGTCGAGGATCGAAACGATCTCAGCGCCGATCTGGTCGCGCAGGTTGAAGATGTCGACCAGATCGCGATCGAAGCGCTGCGACCACACCAGCCGCCCGTTGGACGCGTCGGCCAGCGAGGTGTTGAGGCGGATCTGGCCACCATTGCGCATCAGCGTGCCGCTGACGATGTAGCGCGCGCCGAGCGCGTTGCCGATCACGCGCGTGCCCAGCGTGTCGTCGCGGAACTGGAAGCTGGAGCCCTTGGCGATGACCGAGAGCCATCTGGTGTTGGATAGACCATAGATGATGTCCTCGGCGATGCCGTCGGCCATGTAGCCGATGTCATGCTCGCCGCCATCGGCGTGGAAGGGCAGGACGGCGATCGCCGGCGGCCCCTTGGACGACAGCTTCTGCTGCGCATTGGCCTGGGGAATGGCCGCGAACGACGCCGCCGGCGAGGATCCGTTGCCGCTGCGGCCGGCGATCAGAACGCGCACCGGCAAGGCGATGTTCTTCAGCATGAATTCGCCGAGATCGGTGAATTCGGCCGCCGTCTTGTCCTTCACATGGTGCCAGGTCGTCTCCGAAACGGCGAGACCGTTGCCCGGCGCGAATTCCTGGATTCTCGCCGCGATGTTGACGTCGTCGCCGTAGAGGCGGCCACCACGCACGATGACGTCGCCGGTGTTGATGCCGGCGCGAAACGGCATGCGCATATCGTCGGCAACCTCGGCGTTGAGGGCGACGATGCGGCCCTGGAAATCAAAGGCCGCGCGCAACGCCTCGATCGGATTGCCGAACTCGGCCATGATGCTGTCGCCGGCGTCGCCGAACGTGCGGCCGCCAAATGTGCCACAGCTGTCGGCGATGATGTCGCGCCGTTCCTCGAATGCCGCGACAGCAGACTCGTCGTCGATGCCCATCAGCCGCGAGAACCCGACGGCATCGATAGAAATGATTGTCGCCAGCTGACGGGTGTAGTTCCGTACAGCCATGTTCGAGCCCCCGCTCCCTTTCTGGTTCTGGTCCAGCACAGGCGACGACCCGTTCCTGAAACACTTCGCCGCGCGCTGAGAGATGAAGATTCCGGCGGGGTTGGCGCGCCATGCCACCCCGCCAGGACCAGAAGTCTAGCAGGGTCTTTGGCAAAGCTCTACCACCATCGGGTTGTCCAGCGCGGGCCGTGGCAGCACTCATGGTTGGCCGGCGGTTGGCGCAAATATGGGCGTGCCGTCGCTCTGAGCGCGGCGATCCAGGGCTTCACGGAACCTGCGCGACGTCACATCTCGGAACAAACTGTGCTGCCTGCGAGTTTCCGGTGCGGTTCAATACCAAATGAGGGTAATCATGCGAAATCTTGTTCTGGCGACCGGTGTCGTCGTTCTTCTGGCCGGCTCAACGGCCTTTGCCGCGGATGACAGCCCACTGCCGCCGACGAATGCCCAGAAACTGTCGGCAATCATCGCCAAGGTCGAGCAGCGCGACGGCTTTCGCTATGTGAAGGAGGTCGACTGGGACAAGGACGGCTACACCGTGACCTATTACACCGCCGACAAGGCGAAAGTCGAAATCACCTTCGATCCCGTGACCGCCGAACCGAAATAGCGCCGATACCGCACCGCTTCGGCAATTCCGTCCGCCGCGTTTTTTGCCTACGATGGTGGCAGTTGTCGGACAACGGGGCGACCATGCTTTCTTCCAATCGAATTGCCAACTCGCTTGCGCTTGTCGTTGCACTGGCTGGCGCGGCGGTCTGCCTTGGTCCAGCGCGTGCCGACGGGCCATCCTTCGACTGCCGCAAAGCCAGCCTGCCGGTGGAAAAGGCGATCTGTGCCGACCCGCAACTGTCGGCAATTGATGCCTTGGTGGCCGAGGCCTTTACGGGTTTCGAGCCAGCCTTTGGCGGCGACAAGCGCAAGATCGCCCGTGCGCTCATCGACGACAGGAACGCCTGTGGGCAGGATGCCGCCTGCATCGTCAGCGCCCAGAACAATGCGCTGCAGACCTACGGCAATGCGCCGTCCTGGGTGCAGGATTACAACATCGCCCTGATCGGCAAGAAGGCGCTCGACACCGCGGCCCGCCATCCGGGCAGCCCCGACCAGCCCCTGCCCTCGTCGATCGGCCAATGCGCCTTGACCCACATCACCGCGCTGACGACGCGGCTCGGCGACGACCCGCTGGAAACCGCCGGCCTTAAGCCGGCAGCCTGGCGCGGTTCAGCAATGGCGGCGCCGGGGTTTCCTACGAGCGGGAGCCTGGCCTTGCCAGTTCGAAAGCCGGCGATCCTGTCGTCATGTGCCTGATTTCGATCCCGAGGGATTGTCCGCAGGGCGACGAGCGCGGGCGGGTCTATTACGGCGTCGACCTCACGATAAAAGGCACATGGGTTTTGCCGGATTCACAACATCTATGCGGCGGCGCCTGAAGATTTGCCGCAAAGCACTGCTGGATGCACTCTTGCGCCGGTCCGCCTTTGATGGCTGAGTGCGCGTAACAGTTGCAGGGCACGGGGGTGCATGGCCATGGTTAAGCATGTTTTGAAGCGCATCCTGATGATGCTTGCCGGCTATTTCGTTTCGGTGCTGATCGGATTGTTCGCGGTCGTGGCGATATATTGCGCACTCGCCGTATTGCCCAACGCGCCGGACTATTTCGGCGCCATGCAATTTTCGCCCATTGTCGTGCTGCTGTGGCCGCCGCTCGGCATGGTCGTCTATTTCCTGACGATCGTGCTGACCGGCCTGCAGACGCTGATCTTCGCGCTGCTCGCCGAATTCTTTGCCCTGCGCAATTTCCTGGTGCACATGCTGTTTGGCGCCGCTGCCGCTGCAGCCGGCTTCTTCCTGGTCTGGCCGGCCGCGGAAGAGGATGCCGGACGCTGGGCCGATATCGGCATCATCGCCGCCGCCGGCCTCGTAGCCGGTCTGGTCTATTGGCTGATCGCGGGCCGCGACGCCGGCTTCCGGCGTCCGCTCATCCAGCGCTGATCGCAGGAAACGGGCGACCGTCCATCGGCCAAAAATCTAATTAAACCAGAGAGATAAAGTGAGTTCCTCGTTCGTTGAACGAGGAACTCCGCTGGTTCAGCTCGTCGGCGAGCGCACCGCTTCAGTCGCGTCCAGCGCCTGCATCAGCCGCGTGTCGCGGTCGTAGACGTCGTTGAAATATTCGACTTTGCCGGACAGGTCCGGCCAGGCAGTGAAGTAGGAGACATAGACGGGAATCGTGCGTGTCACGTCTTCGCTGGCATGGCCGTGCTTGAGCTTTTCGGCGATGTCGTCGACCGAGACGCCGAGCACCGCCGCCGCCATCCCACGCGGATCCTGAAGGCGAATACAGCCATGGCTGAGCGCCCGCATATCGCGCTGGAAGAAGGATTTTTGCGGCGTGTCGTGCATGTAGATGGCGTGCTTGTTGGGGAACAGGATCTTCAGTTCGCCCAGCGCATTGGCTTCGCTCGGCTGCTGGCGCACGCTGTAGGGAATGTTGGCGCCGTAGGCGCCCCAATTGACCGAGGAAGAGGGAACCCGCCTGCCGCGCGAATCGGTCACCTCGTAGCCGGCACGGTCGAGATAGCCCGGATCGCCACGCAGCCTTGGCAGCATCTCGTTGACGATGATCGACTGCGGCACGCCCCAATAGGGATGGAAATCGACCTGCTTGATCTCCTTGAAGAAGAAGGCGGTCTGGTTGGTGGTCCGGCCGATGACGACGCGGGTCTTCAGCTTCTCCTCGCCATTGTCGATATAGCTGGCGGTGAAGGCGGGCTGGTTGATGAAGACCCGCGCGCTGCCGAGATCGGACGGCATCCAGCGCAATTCTTCCAGCGCGACCTGCACCTTCTGCAGCCTGTCGGCCTTGGACGTGCCGGCGAGCGAGGCGACGGTGCGCGGGCCGATGACCCCATCGCCCTTCATGCCGGCCTTCACCTGCACGGCCTTGATGATCGGAACCAGTTCGGGAACATAGACATCGCTGGTGCCGAGACGAGACAGGATCTCGCCATAGGCGCCGCCCATCTCGTCGTCGAGATTGCGCGCGATCAGCGTCAGCAGCTTCGGCAGTTCGGCGCTGGTCTCGCCGGGCTTCAGCAACAGCTTGGGATCGACGACGATTTCGTTTTCGGCGCTCGCCTGCAGCGATTCAAGTTCGACGCGCAGCGCCTGATATTCCGCGTTCTGCGGGTGCCGCGATTCGAGGTAGGTGCGCACTTCCTGGGTGTGAGCCAGCGTCTTGAGCGCGCCTTCCATGTCGACCGGCTTCGGCGGAAATTCATAGTAGCCGGTGATGCGATTGGGATCGACGCGCCCGCTCTGGGCGTCACGGGCATAGCGCAGTACGCGCGCCGACAGCGCCATCTCGAAGCGGACGAGTTCCTTCAGATGGGCGTCGGCATCGACTGCCGATGCGTTAGCTGCCGGCACCTCGACCGTGTAGTCGGCCGACGTGAGACCATAGCTTGCGGCTTCGCCAAGCACCCGCACCGCATCCTGGGCGCGGGCATTGGGATTGCCCTCGTTCACCCAGATGAAATCAGGATTGGCAGAGTAATAGGCAATCAGTGCCTTGGCGATATCGGGCTCGGCATAGAGTTCATAGTCACTAAGGCCTGCAACGGCTTCGCGGAAGGCAGTGCTGGTCGCCGACGGCACAAAGGCGGCGTCTTCAGCTGTTGCCACCTGGGGAGGTGCTGCCACCAACGCGGCAAAGTCGACGCGCACCAGCCGGTCGGCCTTGTAGGTGTAGTAGGACGGGCTGCTGATCCTGGTGCCGCCGCCGCCCGATACGGCGGGCTTCGGCTTGCGCTTTGGCGGCGGCGGGAATTCGCCTTGCGGCCTGTGCTTGACGCCACCGCCGAACAGCATGTCGAACAGGCCTTGCGCGCTTGCCTGCGGCACACCGAAGGCCAGTGCTGCCGCCACTGCAAGCGGCATCACGGTGGCTTTATTTCCGAGGAATTTCATTAATCACCCGCTCCGGCTGCAAGCCGGCTCCCGTTCCGCGCCGCTAGACGATCTTGCCAACCGCATGGCGGATGTAAGGCGCTACTATACCGATTCATACCGATTTCGTTAAGCTTCCATAAATTTCCGCAGGCCTGTTGCAGAACGGTTTCACAACATCGTGACGTCTGGAGCGGCGTTGCCGCTCCAGACCGGTCAAAGCGGCTGCTGCTTCAGGCGTTGGCGCCACCGTCGATGGTGAGCGCGGCGCCGGTGACGAAGCGCCCTTCCGGACCGGCGAGCCAGGCAACCATGCCGGCGATCTCGTCAGCCTTGCCGAAGCGGGGCGTCGCCATCTTCCGCCGCTGGTGTTCGGCATGCGGGCCTTCGGCCGGGTTCATGTCGGTGTCGGTCGAACCGGGATGAACGACGTTGGCGGTGATGCCGCGCGGACCGAGGTCTCGCGCCAGCGCCTTGGTCAGGCCGACCAGCGCAGCCTTGCTGGTCGAATAGGCGCTGAGGCTGGTGTCGGTGACGCGCTCGGCCAGATTGCTGCCGATCGAAATGATGCGGCCGCCCTCGCCCATGTGAGCCGCTGCCGCCTTCGAGGCCACGAACGGCGCTCTCAGATTGACCTCAATGGTCTCGTCAAAGTCGGCCAGCGACATCTGTTCGATGGGCGCCGCGCGCCAGATGCCGGCGCTGTTGACCAGGATGTCGAGCTGGCCGAAGGCATTCACCGCCTCGGCGACCGAGCCTTCGATGGCGGCGGCGTCGCGATTGTCGGCTTGGATGGCGATCGCGCGACCACCTGCCGCTATAATCTCGGCGACGACAGCTTGGGCCGGCGCCGAGCTGTTGACGTAGGTGATGGCGACGTCGGCGCCATCGGCCGCAAGCCGTTTTGCTATCGCAGCACCTATGCCGCGGCTGCCGCCGGTGACCAGTGCTGCCTTGCCGTTCAATCCGTTCGCTGACATGTCATTCTCCGTTATGTAACGATCGATACATAAATATCTGGCAACCTTGCCTGGCGACGTCAAGTGAATTATGTATCGATCAACACAGAAAAGATCGTCATGCCGGAAAGAGGCCGTCCCCGCACCTTCGATCGAACCGCCGCCTTGCGGCAGGCGATGGAGCTGTTCTGGGCCAAAGGCTATGAGGGCACCTCGATCGCCGACCTGACCGCGGCGATGGGGATCAGCTCGCCCAGCCTCTATGCCGCCTTCGGCAGCAAGGAGGCGCTGTTTCTGGAAGCGACCGAGTATTACACCCGCAACGAAGGCACCGAGATCTGGAGCGCGCTGGACGAAGCGCCGACGGCATGCCAGGCGATCGAGAATTTCCTGCGCCAGACGGCAAAAGCGTACTCTCAGGACGACCGCCCGCAGGGCTGTCTCATCGCGCTGGGCGCACTGCACCAGGATTCAAGCAGCGGCGCGATCTGCGATGATTTGCGCCGCCGCCGCGCCGAAAACCACACCCTCTTGCTGAGACGGCTGGAACGCGGTGTGGCGGAAGGCGAATTGCCGGCGGGCTTCGACAGCAACGCGGCGGCGACCTTCTATGCGACGGTCCAGCACGGCATGTCGATCCAGGCCCGCGACGGCGCCTCGTGCGAAGCGCTGATGGCCACAGTGGCCGGAGCGATGGCGGCGTGGCAGGGGCTGGTCGGAACAGCGTGACAAAGCGCGGAGCTTGTGCTGGAAATCCAGTCGGCGGCGAAATGCGCCGGGAGGGATCATCCGTGAAAAAAGGGTATCGCGAGTTGCTCGACGAGGCCAATGCCGAGATCGAGGTGGTCTCGCCCGAGGAAGCGGCCGGGCTGCTCGACGACGAGGACACCATCTTCGTCGACCTGCGCGATCCACGCGAGATCGAGCGGGACGGCCAGATCCCCGGCGCCAAACATGTCACTCGCGGCATGCTGGAATTCTGGATCGATCCCGAAAGCCCTTACCACAAGCCGTTCTTTGCCTCGGGCAAAAGCTTCGTCTTCTTTTGCGCCGGCGGCTGGCGCTCGGCGCTGGCCACCAAGACGGCGCTGGATATGGGGCTGTCGCCGGTCAAGCACATCCTTGGCGGCTATACCGCCTGGAAGGCGGCCGGATTGCCCGTCGAGCCGGGCGGCAAGAAGAACGGTTAGCTCACCGCTCCGGCGTTGTCGGAGTCGACAATACACCCATTGGAATCAATGCAGTATCGGCTCGCGCTCGTTTTTGACAAAAGTCACAGCGCGTTCGACAACACCTTTGTCGGCGAGAATGCGACGGTGGCCGAGCCCATCGGCCCAGTGCAGCCGCACATGGCTGCCGGCGCCGGCATAACGTGTGGCATGATCGGCGGGGACTTCGCGGTCGTCCGGCGCGTGGATGACCAGCGTCGGCACCGGCGCCTCAGCCAACTGGCGGTCGCCGGTGAATTCATGCAGCGGCCGGCCCGACAGCCTTTTCACCTGATCGGCCATGGAAACCTGCGAACGCGGACCGACATTGAGCATGCGGCTGAAGTCGGCGAAGATCGCCGGCAGGGAACTTGGCGCGGCGACCAGCACCAGCCGCTCGGCCGCGACGGGCTGGATACCCTTGATCGAACCGGCAATGGCATTGGCGGCGACGGCGCCACCGAAGGAATGGCCGACGATCGCCTTGAACGGACCGAACCATTCGCCGGCGACCCTGACCGCCTCGACCGCATTGACCATATTGAGATGACGGCCCAGCGACTGGCCATGGCCCGGCAGGTCGAGCGAGGCGACCCGGTAGCCCGCATCGCGAAAGCCTTCGATCAGCGCCCGCATATATTCCGTGCGCGAACGCCAGCCATGGACCACCAGCACCGTGCCGGCGGACGCCCTGCCCGGCTCGGGCCGGAATTCGTGCACCATGACGCAGCCGGCCTTGGTCGTCAGCCGATGATGGCGCGCCTCGGCCATGAAGCCGGCGGCGCGGTCGACCGCACGCCGCTCGCCGTCGCTGAGCGCCTTGACGCTGGGCGTGCGGCAGAACAGTTCGAAGGCGGCGCGCCCGCTCAGGCGGGGCGCCACATGCTCGGCGGCGCGGAACACGCCCCGGATGACCTTCAGTCCAAATGATGCCATAGTGGCGGTCCATCCATTCCGTTCAAGCATGAACATAATAGTTCAAACATGAACATTAAACAAGAGCTGCCCTGGGACAACCCGCGCTTTCGCAACTGGGTCGCGGTGGCGCGCGCCTGCCATGTGCTGGAGCGTGCGCTGGCGGTAAAGCTGGCGCCGCTGGATCTCAAGCCGGCGCAGCTCGACGTGCTGATGAACCTCTATCGCCATCCCGGCATGTCGCAGCACGATCTCGCCCGCAAACTGCTGGTCGGCCGCTCCAACATCACCATGCTGTTGCCGCAGCTCGAGGCGCGCGGCCTGCTGCGCCGCGAAGGCGACGAGAAGGACAAGCGCGTGCTGCGGCTGACGCTTACCGAGGCCGGCACGGAGCTTTTGATGAAGGCGCTGAAGGTGCATATGGCGCTGATCGAAAAGGCGATGAGCCAGTCGACAGCGGAACAGTGCGACATGATCGGCGAACAGATGCGCAAGATCTATGACGTGCTGAAGGATACCTGAGCCGTTCGATCCACGCGCCTCCCACCTCACCACATCGTCTTCTTCGCCCGCTCCGGCCATTCCTTGTCGTAAGTACCGGCATCGATATTCTTGCGGCTGGTGACTTCCAGGATTGTTCCGGGTGTCGGCAGCGATTTCGGGTCGACGTGCTTTGCCGGGTTCCACAGCTCCGAGCGAACGATGGCGCGGGCACACTGGAAATAGACCGAATCGACATCGACCACGGTGACCGAGCGCGCCGGCTTGCCTTCGACGGCGAAGGAGGCGCAAAGCGCGGCGTCGGTGGCGATGCGGGCGCGGCCGTTGACGCGCAGCGTCGTGCCCGAACCCGGCACAAGAAACAGCAGCCCGACGCGAGGATCGCGGATGATGTTCTTAAGCGAATCGGCGCGGTTGTTGCCGCGCCTGTCCGGCATCATCAGCGTCTTCGGGTCATGCATGCGCACAAAGCCGGCGAGATCGCCGCGCGGCGAGCAGTCCAGCCCTTCCGGCCCGCTCGTCGCCAAAGCGACAAAAGGCGAGGCTTCGATGAAGGCGGCATATTCGGGAATGACGTGGTCGAGTTCCTTGACCGTCGACGCTTCGCCGGGCAGGCCGTAGAGGGTTTCGAGCTGTTCGACCGTGGTGATGTCAGACATTTTCCCGTCTCCGAACTGTTGCCAGCGTTACCCCCAGTCAATGACGTTTTGCCGACAGTGCCGAACTAGCGGTCGCGGCTCAGTCCCTTCTCCTGGAGCTCGGCGAGATAGGCATTCCAGCGCGCGTCCTTTTCGTGGCCAAGCGTGTGCAGGTAATTCCAGGTGAAGATGCCGGTGTCGTGAAAATCGTCGAAGGTGATGCGCACGGCGTAGTTGCCGACCGGCTCGATCTTCAGGATAGCAACGTTACGCTTGCCGGGAACCGTCACCCGCTGGTCCGGCGAATGGCCCTGCACCTCGGCCGAGGGCGAAGCGACGCGCAGCAATTCGGCCGGCAGTTCGAACGGCCGATGATCGGGAAAGGTGACGGACAGCAGTTTTCTGTCCTTCGAGACCCTGAGTTCCTTCGGCGCCGTCATTGTTCTGCATCCCGCATCGATCCGCCCTTCCCTACGCTGCTTCGCGCGAGCGGAAAAGGCCATTTGGACCCGGCCGACATCGGATGTCGGCCGGGGAATGTCACCAAAGATCGAGAGCGGCTATCTTGAATGGCGGGTTGGATCGTATCACATAGCCGTATATAACGGCACCACTCGCAGCATTGGAAACGCTTGAACGCATGGACATGATCGATCCCTTCGGTCGCACGATCAGCTACTTGCGCGTGTCGGTCACCGACCGCTGCGATTTCCGCTGCACCTATTGCATGGCCGAGGACATGGCGTTCCTGCCCAAGAAGGACCTGCTGTCGCTCGAGGAACTCGACCGGCTCTGCACCGTCTTCATCGAAAAGGGCGTGCGCAAACTGCGCCTCACCGGCGGCGAGCCGCTGGTGCGCAAGAACATCATGCATCTGGTGCGCGAGTTGTCGCGGCACTTGAAGAGCGGCGCGCTGGAAGAGTTGACGCTGACCACCAATGGCTCGCAGCTGTCGCGCTTTGCCGCCGAGCTTGCCGATTGCGGTGTCGAGCGCATCAATGTCTCGCTCGACACGCTCGATGCCGACAAGTTCCACGCCATCACCCGCTGGGGCCATCTCGGCAAGGTCATGCAAGGCATCGATGCCGCGCAGGCGGCGGGGCTGAAGGTGAAGCTCAACGCCGTTGCGCTGAAGGACTTCAACGACGTCGAGCTGCCGGAGATGATGCGCTGGGCGCATGGCCGCGGCATGGACTTGACCGTCATCGAAACCATGCCGATGGGCGAGATCGACGCCGACCGGACCGACCAGTATCTGCCGCTGTCGCTGCTGCGCGCTTCGCTCGAGCGCCAGTTCACGCTGAGCGACATCCCCTACAAGACCGGCGGTCCGGCCCGCTACGTCCATGTCGCAGAGACCGGCGGCAGGCTGGGCTTCATCACGCCGATGACGCATAATTTCTGCGAAAGCTGCAACCGCGTGCGGCTGACCTGCACCGGCACGCTCTATATGTGCCTGGGCCAGGAGGATGCCGCCGACCTGCGCGCCCCGCTGCGTGCGTCCGAAGGCAACGAACTGGTCGCTGCTGCCATCGACGAAGCGATCGGCCGCAAGCCGAAAGGCCATGATTTCATCATCGACCGCCGCACCAGCCGCCCGTCGGTGTCGAGACATATGAGCGTCACCGGCGGCTGATTTTCTCCGCGATTTGGTGCAAGGAATGTCTCCCATTGTCGGCTGGAGACATCGAATGAAGCGTCTTTCCATTGGATTGGCAGTTGCACTGATCGCGGCAGGCAGCGCCAATGCAGCGCCGTTCACCTACACCAATGCGCGCTTCGGCACGGTCTGCACCTTTCCCGACGACATCTTCACCGATCGCCAGCCCGAGCCGTACAATGGCGACGGACAGCAGTGGCTCAGCGCCGACGGCGCCAGCCTGATCTGCTCCGGTATTTTCAACGTCAGTGACGACACCCCAAAGAGCCTCGTCGCCGAGGAGAAGGCAATCAAGGAAGCGGGCTACCAGATCAGCTACAGCAAGACCGGCAAGAACTGGGCGGTGCTGTCGGGACTGAAGGATGGCAAGATTTTTTACGAACGGCGCCTGTTCGGCAAGGACGGCGTCATCCGCACCGTGCGGATCGACTATCCGCCGGCCGTTAAAGCGAAATACGATCCGCTGGTCGGCGCCATTGCCGGCAGCCTCAAAGGACCGTGAGCTTTTCGGACACACACCAGAAAAAGTCTCATGCGCATATAGCTGGCGGATTTACCGCAAGCGCGTTCGAGCCTAGATTCCTGGACATAGCGGCTCGTCGCTCGGTTTGGGGGAATACGACATGCGCACATTCTTACTTTCTCTTGCAATGCTTGGGTTTGCCGCCGCGCCGGCAGCAGCACAGTCCATCGGTGGCAGCTACACCGTCGCGGGCACCAATTTCGACGGCTCGAAATATGGCGGCGAAGCCACCATCACGCTGACCAGCGAGACCACCTGTACCATCCATTGGGAGACCGGCGGATCATCGTCGGACGGCATCTGCATGCGCAACGACGATGCCTTTTCCGCCGGCTATGTCATGGGCAAGGAAATCGGTCTTGTCGTCTACAAGGTAGAGGATGACGGCTCGCTGCACGGCCTGTGGACCATCGCCGGCAAGAACGGCAGCGGCACCGAGGTGCTGACGCCGAAATGAGCCTGCTGGTCATCCGGCCAGCCCTCTGAGGGATTTCTATGGGTCACGGGTGAAAATCCGTGGCCTATTTCTTTGACGTTGCTGTCTTGCCGCCGGCTGCTACAGGCTTGAGCGGTTCACCGTTTCGCCGAAACGTCAAACCGCTTTATTCTTTGTTTTCACGCAATTCCGGACGGAAAACCGTTTCACACTTTTCCTGGAATTGCTCTTGCAAAACCGGTAACGCCCTTGCCTCTTTCCCCAAACATTCGCGGCGCGCTGTGCATGATGGTGGCCATGATCGGCTTCACCCTCAACGACGCCATCACCAAGTTCTCGTCGGAATCGATGAACATGGCGCAGGTCATGCTGGTGCGCGGCACCTTTGCGTCGCTGCTCGTCGGCCTGCTCGCCTGGCAGCAAGGCGCGCTCGCGCGACCGAGGTCGATGCTGCAGCCGCTGGTGGCGCTTCGCGTGGTCGCCGAGGCCGGCGCCACCGTCGCCTTCCTTGTGGCATTAGCGCATCTGCCGATCGCCAATGTCTCGGCGGTGCTGCAGGCGCTGCCGCTGGCGGTGACGATGGGGGCCGCACTCGTATTCAACGAAGCGGTCGGCTGGCGGCGCTGGCTGGCGATCGCGGTCGGCTTCGGCGGCGTGCTGATCATCGTGCGGCCAGGCTTCGAAGGCTTCAGCGTCTATTCGCTGTACGCACTCGTCAGCGTCGCCTGTTGCGCAGTACGTGACCTCGCCACCAAGCGCATCCCGAGGGCTATCCCGACCTTGCTGGTGTCGACGGCAACGGCAATCGCCATGACCATCGTTGGCGCCGTGCTGCTGTCGCCGATGGGTGGCTGGACGCCGATGTCCGGCAAAGGCACGGCACTGTTGGCATTGGCGGCGGTGCTGGTGCTGATCGGCTACCAGTTCATCATCATGGCAATGCGGGCCGGCGACATCTCCTTCATTGCGCCATTCCGCTACACCGCCCTCTTTTGGTCGATGCTGCTTGGCCTCATCATCTTCGGCGATGTTCCCGACCTGCCGATGATCTTCGGCTCCGCCATCATCATCGGCTCCGGCCTCTACGCGCTCTATCGCGAGCGGGTCGCCGGCCGGCAAAAACCCGCAGCCGAAAGCGCTGGACCCGACATGGCGCCGGACGGCATATAGTTTGGCCATGAGCCAAGACATTGCAGGAATTATCCTGGCCGGAGGCCTGTCACGGCGCATGGGCGGCGGCGACAAGACTTTGCTGGCGCTTGGCGGGCGTCCGCTTCTCGACCATGTCGTTGCCCGCCTGGCGCCGCAGGTCGGATCGCTGGCGGTCAGCGCCAATGGTGACCCGGCGCGCTTCGCCGCGGCCGGTCTTCCGGTTCTCGCCGATACGGTCGAAGGCTATGCCGGACCGCTTGCCGGAATCCTCACCGGCCTCGAATGGGCGGCAGCGAATACCGCTTTCAAGGCATTGGCGACGGCCGCCGGCGACACGCCGTTCCTGCCGGTGGATCTGGTGGCAAAGCTGGCCGCTGCCGCGACCAGTCGGCCGGGCTCGATGGCGGTTGCCAGTTCCGGCGGCCGGCAGCATCCGACCTTCGCGCTGTGGCCGCTCGGGCTGCGTGAGGCCTTGCGTCATTTCCTGATCGACGAGGACAACAGGCGCGTCTCCGCCTTCATCGAGCGGCACGACTGTGTCGAAGTGGAATTTCCGTTGCTGACCCACGGCAGTGACGAGATCGACCCGTTCTTCAACATCAACACACCGCACGACCTTGCGGTGGCCGAGCGTCTGTTGCAGAGCATCGGCCCATGAACATCTTCGGCATCACCGGCTGGAAGAATTCCGGCAAGACCACACTGACCGAGAAGCTGGTCACAGAGCTCGTCCGGCGCGGCTGGACAGTGTCGACGGTCAAACACGCCCATCATGAGTTCGACATCGACAAGCTTGGCGCCGACAGCTTTCGTCACCGCCAGGCGGGCGCCACCGAAGTCGCGGTGGTGTCGGGCAAACGCTGGGCGCTGATGCATGAATTGCGCGGTGAGGACGAGCCGACGCTGGAGACGGTCCTGTCGCGGTTGGCCCCGTGCGACATCGTGCTGGTCGAAGGCTACAAGCGCGAGGCGCACAAAAAGATCGAGACCCGGCGGCGGGAGGCCAAGGACCGCTCGCCGCTGTCGGCGAACGACGGACATATCGTGGCGATTGCCGCCGACTTCGCGGTTACCGGCGAAAGCCTGCCTGTGTTCGATCTCGACGACACGGGAGGGATAGCCGACTTCATCGAGCGCATGACCGGCCTCAAACCTTGAGGCCCCTGCCCTCGCCCGGGTCAGCCGCCCTCTTCAGCCGTTGCATTGTCTAAGCGCGTCGCGCCTGAACGGCCTCATGCGACGCGCTTCAGGTTGTTTTATTTATGCATGTCGTCGTCCCAAAACCGCTGCGCACTTTTGGGCGACATGCATTAACCCGGCGTCGGCATTGGCTGGACCCGCAAATCCCGCAAGCAACGGTTTTACAGTTGCTTTTCTCCCGAAAACAGTGGGAGTATCGCGCCAGCGGGCGGTCAAAAGCACCGCCCCACAGAGCCGTTCCGGAACGACGGCCGGGAGCCATAAAGAGAGGACTATCATGCGTATTGCACTGCGTATCGCGCTCGCCGCATCGGCTGCGCTGCTGACGCTCGGCGTCGCCCAGGCTCAGGAAACGACCCTGAGAATCGGCACCGAAGGCGCCTACCCCCCATTCAACAACCTGACCTCCGACGGCCAGCTCGTGGGCTTCGACATCGACATCGCCAAGGCGCTCTGCGACGAGATGAAGGTCAAGTGCACCTTCGTCGCCCAGGATTGGGACGGCATCATTCCGGCCCTGCAGGCCGGCAAGTTCGACGCCATCGTCGCCTCGATGTCGATCACGCCGGAGCGCGCCGAGAAGGTTGACTTCACCCACAAATACTACAACACGCCGTCGGCGATCGCGGTACCCAAGGATTCGACCCTCAAGGGCGTGACCAAGGAAGACCTGGCCGGCAAGACCATCGGCGTCGCAACCACCACGACGCATTTCAATTATGCCTCGAAAACCTATACGGACAGCACGGTCAAGGGCTATCCGAGCAGCCCCGAAGAGCAGGCTGATCTCGCCAATGGCCGTCTCGACGCGATCGAGGACGATATCGTCGTGTTGCAACAGTTCCTGGATTCGCCTGATGGCGCCTGCTGCAAGATTCTCGGCCAGCCTTCGCCGCAGCCGGTCGATATCTTTGGACCGGGCGCCGGCATCGCCGTGCGCAAGGGCGAGACGGATCTGGTCAACAAGTTGAACAGCGCCATCGACGCAATCCGCGCCAACGGAAAGTACAAGGAAATCAACGACAAGTACTTCAAGTTCGACGTCTTCGGCGCCGAGTCCTGATCGTCTGAAACAAGGCGGCAGCGGAAATTTCCTGCTGCCGCCTTGGCCTGACAGAAGTGGAGACAAGACCCGTCAATGCCAAGCCAGAACATATGGATACTTCTCACTTGGGGACCCGATGGCTGGATTGACGATATTGCCTATGGCGCACTGGTCACCATTGCGCTCGCGCTGGCGACACTGCCGATCGGCCTGACGATCGGCTTTTTCGTCGCCTGGGCAAAACAATCCGAAGAGCCGTCGCTTCGCGTGGCTGCCAACATCTACACCACGGTGTTTCGCGGACTGCCGGAACTGGTGACGCTTTTCCTGTTCTTCTTCGGCATGCCGATCCTCTTGCAGTATGTCATCCGTCTGTTCAGGCCGGAAGCGACGGTCGATGTCGACAGCTTCCTCGCCGGCATGATCGTGCTGTCGCTGATCTTTTCGTCGTATTCCAGCGAAGTCTTCCTGTCGGCCTTTCGCGCCATTCCGAAGGGCCAGTATGAGGGCGGCTATGCGATCGGGCTGTCGAAATGGCAGACGATGCGCAAGGTGATCCTGCCGCAGCTGCTGCGCATCGCCTTCCCCGGCCTTGAGAATTGCTGGCTGAGCCTGCTCAAGGACACGGCCCTGGTGTCGGTCGTCAATCTGGCTGAAACCTTGCGCAACGCCGGCGTGGCGGCCCGTGTCACCAAACATTCCTTCCTGTTCTACAGCGTCGCGGCGATGGTGTTCCTTATCCTTGCCATCCTGTCGTCGATCGCCACCGGCTTCATCCTGCGTTCGCTCGGGAGGAGGGAGGCACGATGAGCGTCGTGACGCGCGCCGCCGTCGACATCGAGAAGCCACCACCACGGGCGCGAGGCTGGCCGCGGGCCCGTATCGTCGGCTACGCGCTGGTCGGCTTCTGGATCCTGTTCGGCATCGGCATCGCCGTCTATCTGGTTTACGCTTGGAATGGCGAATTCTTCGCCAGATACGCGCCGGCCTATCTGCAGGGCTTGGGAACCACGCTTGCGCTGGTGGCCATCTCGATGGTGCTCGGTGCGCTCTTTTCGCTGCCTGTCACCTATGCCCGCATGTCGAAGAACCGCTATCTGTCCGTCCTGGCTTATTGCTATGTCTATTTCTTCCGCGGCACGCCGCTGCTGGTCCAGGTCTATCTCGTCTATTACGGCCTGGGCTCATTCCGGGTGCAACTCGAATCCTTCGGACTGTGGTGGTTCTTCCGCGACGCCTTCAATTGCGGTGTGTTCGCCTTCGCGCTCAACACCGCCGCCTACCAGGCCGAAATCCTGCGCGGCGCCATAGAAAGTGTTCCGAGGGGCCAATGGGAGGGCGCTGCTTCGCTCGGCCTGCACAAATTGCAGACGCTGCGCAAGGTCATCCTGCCGCAGGCGTTTATCGTCGCGCTCCGGCCCTATGGCAACGAACTCGTCCTGATGATCAAGGCCTCCGCCATCGTTGCCATCATCACCGTCTATGATTTGATGGGCAACGCGAAGCTGGCCTACGCCAAGTCCTTCGACTTCCAGGCCTATGTCTGGGTCGCCATCGTCTATCTGGTGATGGTCGAGATCCTGCGCCACGGCGTCGAATGGATCGAGCGGCGGATCACCATTCATCTGATCCGCTGAGCGTTCGGCTGTACCAGTCGATCGGCTCATGCGCGTCTTGACGAATGGCGCGTAGAGCCTAGAGCTGTCCAAGACAATTCCGTTCCGTCTGAAGGGCAAACCCATGGCATCTGTGGCATTTCTCGGTCTTGGCGTGATGGGCTATCCCATGGCCGGGCACCTCAGGAACAAAGGCGGCCACGACGTCACCGTCTACAACCGCACCGCGGCGAAGGCGGAACAATGGGTGGCCCAGCATGGCGGCAAGCTTGCTTTGACGCCGGCGGACGCCGCAGAGGGCCAGGATTTCGTCTTCTCCTGCGTCGGCAATGACGACGATCTGCGCTCGGTGACGACCGGGGCCCATGGCGCCTTCGCCGCGATGAAAAAAGGCTCCGTCTTCATCGACAACACCACCGCCTCGGCCGAAGTCGCGCGCGAACTGGCCGACGCCGCTGAAAAGGCCGGCTTTTCCTTCCTCGACGCGCCGGTTTCCGGCGGGCAGGCGGGCGCCGAGAACGGCGTGCTGACGGTGATGGTCGGCGGCGAGCAGGCTGCCTTCGACAGGGCCAGGCCGGTCATCGACGCCTTTGCCCGCATGGTCGGGCTGATGGGGCCGTCGGGCGCCGGCCAGCTCACCAAGATGATCAATCAGATCACCATTGCCGGGCTGGTGCAGGGACTGGCCGAAGGCATCCACTTCGGCAAGAGGGCCGGGCTCGACATCGAGAAGGTCATCGAAGTCATCTCCAAGGGCGCTGCCGGGTCCTGGCAGATGGAGAACCGCCACAAGACGATGAATGCCGGTAAATATGATTTCGGCTTTGCCGTCGACTGGATGCGCAAGGATCTCGGCATCTGCCTCGATGAAGCCGACCGCAATGGCGCGAGACTGCCGGTGACCGCCCTTGTCGACCAGTTCTACAAGGATGTGCAAGCGATGGGCGGCAAGCGCTGGGATACGTCGTCCCTGCTTGCGCGACTGGAGAAGTAGGCGTTCGCAATGGCCGAGCTTTCGCCCCAATCGAGCGCCGATGAGATCGTCGCCCATTTGCGCTCGATCGGCTTGGAGGACAATCGCCGCGGTATGCTGCGCTACGGCATCAAGATCGAGCGCGCGCTCGGCATCTCGCATGGCATGCAGCGGCAGATCGCCAAAAAGATCAAGCGCAACCACGAGCGTGCTTTCGAGCTTTGGCAGACCGGCATCATGGAGGCGCAGTTCATCGCTTCCGTCACGGCCGACCCGAAGCGCTTCTCAGCCGCGGAAGCACGACAATGGGCCGCGTCCTTCGATTCCTGGGACATCGTCGACGGCGTCTCCGATCTCTTCGTCGACACGGACGCCTGGAAGGAGCTGATTGAAGAGTTCGCGGCGGACGAGCGCGAGTTCGTTCGACGCACGGCCTTTGCCATGATGGCGTGGTCCGTCGTGCACCGGAAGCAGGAGCCGGTGGCGACTTTCCTCGGCTTCCTGCCGATCATCGAAGCGCATGCCGCCGACAGCCGCAATTTCGTGAAGAAGGCGGCAAACTGGGCGCTTCGTTCGATCGGCAAGCGATCGTTGGAGATGCACGGTGCTGCCCTTGCCGTGGCCGAACGGCTGGCCCAGTCGACCGACAAGACGGCTCGCTGGATTGGCAAGGACGCCGTACGGGAACTCACCAATGCCAAGATCATCGAGCGGATCGCCGCCAGAAAAGGCTGACCTGGCAACCCGTTTGCCGACGCAACCTGGCCGCCGGCTCTCGCAGACATATGATGCGGCTCAAGCGTTGACGCAATTGGCCAGGACGTCTTTACTCGGCCTATGACCAAACATCTCCAATCGACCCTCGCGCTTGCAGCCGCGTTGTTGACAGCCGGTACCTTCGACGCCTCAGCGCAAACCGCGCATATCTTTTGGAAGGATCTCCGCCCGGCGACGCAGGCGGTGGCCGAAGATGCCGGCCTGCCGATGATTGCGGCAAAACTGCCCGATCGTGGCGAGACATTGTCGCTCAACCTGCAGGACAAGACGGTACAATTAGCCGGCTATGCATTGCCGGTCGACCGTGATGGCGATCTCGTCTACCAGTTCCTGCTGGTGCCGTGGACAGGCGCTTGCAGCCACATGCCGACGCCGCCGCCCAACCAGATCGTGCTGGTGACGCCGGCCCGTCCCTACAAGATGTCGCAGGCCTATGAGTCGGTTGCCGTGACCGGCGCCTTGCGGCCCGGCTTGGAGAAGAGCCAGTTGTTCATTCTCGACGGCGTCAGCATCATCCAGTCCGGCTACACCGTACGCAAAGCCGATGTGGTGGCAGTCGACACGGTGCCGGACACGATCACGCTGCCGGTCAACTCGCCCTGGAGTTTCCTCAACAAAAAGAAAAACTAAGCGCCGCCTGCTTGTGCAGCGTCACCACCCAGTCACGGACAACCGCGCTCAGGCCGCGTTGGCGCCGGATTCCTTGTCCAGCAGCATGTAGTCGAGCGGCATTTCGGTCGTGTACTTGATCTGCTCCATGGCGAAGGACGACGACACGTCGCGGATCTCGATCTTGGCGATCAGCCGCTTGTAGAAGGCGTCATAGGCGGCGATATCGGGCACCACGACGCGCAGGAGATAGTCGACGTCGCCGCTCATGCGGTAGAATTCGACAACTTCGGGAAATTCCTGGATGACTTCCGAGAAACGCCGCAGCCATTCATGGCTGTGCGAATTGGTGCGGATCGACACGAAGACGGTGACGCGCACATTGACCTTTTCGTGGTCGAGGATGGCGACCCGCCGCTTGATGACTCCCTCTTCCTCCAGCTTCTGGATGCGGCGCCAGCACGGCGTCGTCGACAGGCCGACTTTCTTGGCGACATCGGCAACCGCGAGCGTCGCGTCCTCCTGCAGGAGGCGGAGAATTTTTCTGTCGAGGCGATCCATTAAGGTGCTCCTGGTGCAGGCCGCGTTCCCTCGGGCGCGACGCGCTTTGGGAATAGATTGGCTATACTCCCTCTTATTTCGACCTTTCACAAGAAAGAAATTCTGCCGGATGGCACAAAAGCGAGTGATATCTTGCTTAAAGTCTAATCTATGCGATAGCGGATTTCCGATCTCAGAAACGGCAGCAAATCCATTTCAAACCATGGATTCTGCTTCAGCCATCCTGAGTTGCGCCATGACGGGTGTGGCAGCGGCAGCACTTTCAGGCTGGCCGGCGCATCCCAGATGGTGCGCCAGTCCTTCACGGTTTCGGTCAGCGACGGCCGGCGCGTGGGGCCCATATGCCAGGATTGCGCGTAGGAGCCGATTGTCAAAACGAGGTCGATCTGCGGCATCAGCGCCATCAGCGGCGCGCGCCAGGCCAGCGCGCATTCTCGGCGCGGCGGCAGGTCGCCGCCCTTGGCGTCCTGGCCGGGGAAGCAGAACCCCATTGGCACGATGGCGAATTTATCCGTGTCGTAGAATTCCTCGCTTGTCACGCCCAGCCAGCTTCGCAAGCGGTCGCCGGACGCGTCGGTGAACGGCATGCCCGACAAATGCACCTTTGTGCCTGGCGCCTGGCCGGCGAGCAGGATGCGGGCACTGGATGATGGCAGCAGCACCGGGCGCGGCTCGTGCGGCAGTGGCCTGCCGACCGGAGTGTCGACGCAGATGCGGCAGGCGCGGACCTTTGCCGTCAAGCGTTCGAGTTCCGCCTCCATCAGGCGGAAGCGCTCGGACGGCTCGAGACGGCGCTGTACCAGCGCAGCACGTTGGTGCACTCGTCCGGCACTTTGATGCGCGCCGGTTTCATGAAATCCATGGCGATCATGCCGGTGATATCGGCGATCGAATAGGCGTCGCCGGCGGCGAATTCGCGGTTTGCCAGTTCGGGGTCGAGCAGTTTCAGGAATTCGACCGCTTTCGCCTTGTTGGCCTCGCCCCATTGGGGGATCTGCGGAATTTCCCATTCCTTCATCGCCGGATGGATGTGGCGAAAAGCCTGGGCGACGCAGCTGAGCAGATTGAACTCCATGCGCCTTTGCCACATCTCGACCTTGGCCCTGCCGAGCGCGCCTTGCCCGAACAGCGCCGGTTCGGGATGCAGTTCCTCGAAATAGCGGCAGATGGCGACGGATTCGGTGAGGATGGTACCGCCGTCGAGCTCGAGCACCGGCAGCCGCTGCAGCGGGTTGCGCGACCTGACCGGCTCCTGCTTGTGCCCCATCGCACCCATGTCGACCGGCACCAGCGGCACTGCGATGCCCTTTTCGGCGAGGAAAACCCGCACGCGCCGCGGATTGGGGGCGCGGCCGCCGTCGAACAGTTTCATGCTTATCCTCCCGATCTGGTCCTTCAACTATAGTGCTCGTCACCAGAAGCGAAACATCTCTCGCAAGGCGTCACCGACCGAAGCCAGGGTGCCGTGCTTTCTTTCGAGCGGGCCGCCGTGGTGGCTTTCGCGCCAGTCTTGCGGCTCATCGAACGTGCCGGCCCAGATGCCAACCTTGCCGGCGCGGGCAATGGCCTGCTCGGTGTCGAAATCGCCATAGGCAATGGCCCAGCCGGCCTCAACCTGGGCCCGGTTGAGATCCTTGCCGCCGGCCTTGCAATCGCCGAGCAGGCGGCCGTAGCGGTCGCGCTGCCAGCCGCTGCAGGTCACCGGATTTCCTGATATCAGCCGCACCAGCGCCTGGCGCGCCAGCCTGCCGCAGGCGTAGTCTGCGCCATCCCTACGGCAGATCTGCTGGTATTCCGGAGCGTCGATGCCGCGCATGCGGATACGTTCGGTGCCAAGAGTGAGTGAATCGCCATCGTTGACGATCGCCACCCCTTGCGCCTTGCGCGTCTCGAAACGGTCGAGGCGTGCGGCGAGCAGGATCAGCAGGCCGAGCAGAATGACCGTCAGCGCGTAATCCAGCAGCTTGCGCCACAGGCTTCGCGGCGGCGGCGGATAGTATCGCCGGCGCGGCCTTGGCGACCACGAACGGCTCATATGGCAAACAGTCTCTTAATCATTCGAACGTAGCTTAACGAATTGAGATCGCTGCGCGCATAAATCGAAGTTTCCATGCCTCTGCTACGCTCGAACACAGCGGATAAATTCATTGTGGACCGCCGGAAACCGCACCGCAACAGCGATGTGGCGCGCGCGGTGCGCAAGACGCGCGACCGTCTTTCGCAGCAGGTTGGCAATCTCGACTTCGACCGTGAACTGCTGAAGCTGCATGCCGGGACCATGGTGCGCGGCGCAGCCGTCATCCCACTGCTGGTGTTGGCGGTCGCGGCGGCCGGGCTGCTGGCCGGTGTGGACAAACAGATCAGCGTCTGGGCGCTGTTCACCCTGATCTGCTATTCGATCGTCGCCTTCATGGCGCGCCGCGTCGAGCGCACCGAAGCCGCCGAGCTCAATCCTGTTCACACCCGCAGGGATTTCCTGATCGGACATTCGCTGTGCGGCCTCGGCTGGGCGTGGTTCGCATGGCTCGGCTGCGCCACCTGCCAGATCGACCAGTTCCAGGCCGCCAAGGCGGTGGTGCTGCTGCTGGCCATGGCGGCGACCGCTATCATGGCGTCGTCCTTGCGCGGCTCTCTGCTTGCCACCTTCGTCGTTCCGGTGGCGGTCTATGCCTATGCTGAAACGAAATTTTGGGTGCCGGTCGGGACGATCATGGTCGCCCTGCTGGTCGCGGCATTGCCGTTCTTTGCCTATATCGCGCGCCATCTCAACCGCTCGTCGCTGATACTTCTGTCCTTCCGCTCCGAAAAGGACGCGCTGCTCGCCGAGGTGGAGACAGCGAAATCAATGTCGGACGAAGCTCGTCGGCGGGCCGAAGACGCCAATCTGGCGAAGTCGCGCTTCCTTGCTTCTATGAGCCATGAGCTCAGGACGCCCCTCAACGCCATTCTCGGTTTTTCCGAGGTGATGGCCAATGAGGTGCTCGGGCCGATGAGCAACCCGACCTATCGCGACTACGCCCGCGACGTGCACGATTCCGGCCAGCATCTGCTCGACCTGATCAACGAAATCCTCGATCTGTCGCGCATCGAGGCCGGCCGCTATCAGCTCAACGAAGAGCCGGTGATGCTGCTCAACATCGCCGAAGATTGCTGCCACATGATGGAATTGAAGGCGCGCAACAAGGACATCCGCATCGTCCAGGATTTCGAAAGTGCCCTGCCGCGGCTGTTCGCCGACGAGCGCGCGGTGCGGCAGATCACGCTCAACCTCCTGTCCAACGCCATCAAATTCACCGCCACCGGCGGCGAAGTTCGCGTGCGCGTCGGCTGGACGGCGGGCGGTGGCCAGTACATTTCGGTCAAGGACAATGGGCCGGGCATACCGGAGGACGAAATCCCGATCGTGCTGTCCGCCTTCGGCCAGGGCTCGATCGCCATCAAGAGCGCCGAACAGGGCACCGGGCTCGGGCTGCCGATCGTTCAGGGCCTGCTCGCCATGCATGGCGGCGAATTCGAACTTCAGTCGAAATTGCGCGAAGGCACCGAGGCAATCGCCATCTTCCCGCTCGCCCGAGTGATGGAGGAACTGCCGGCGCTGCCGACAAAGGCGGTCGCGGCGGCTCGCCGACGCTGACAGCTTGTTCTAGGCTTTGACCGCCGCCGCCATGCCCGAACTGGTAAGCGCCGCCGCCTTGACCAGACCGGCGGCAAGGGCGGCCCCTACCCCTTCGCCGTGGCTGATGCCGAGATCGAACAGCGGCCTGAGGCCGAGCCGCTCGGCGGCAAGCCTTTGGCCGGGTTCGGGCGACTGGCTGGCCAGCAGGCAATGGTCGAGCGCACCCGGGTTGGCGGCATGCAGCACGGCAGCGGCAGCGGTCGCGGCGAAGCCGTCGAGCAGCACCGGGATTTTTTGCATCCGGGCGGCGAGGATAGCGCCGGCAATGGCCGCGAATTCGCGGCCGCCGACCCGGCGCAGTGCTTCCAGGGGGTCCTTCAGAGCCGCACCATGCAAGGCGACGGCTTTATCGACTACATCAGCCTTGCGCGCCTGCATGGCCGCGTCGGCGCCCGAGGCGGGGCCGACCCAGTCGGCGCCGCTGCCACCGAACAGGGCGGCGCACAAAGCCGCCGCAACGGTGGAGTTGCCGACGCCGAGATCGCCGAGGCAAATCAGATCGGAGCCACCGGCAATGGCTTCCATGCCGAAGGCCATGGTGGCGGCGCAGCCGCGTTCGTCGAGGGCGGCGTCCTCGGTGATGTCGGCGGTCGCAATGTGCAGCGCCAGATCGAACACCTTGAGGCCAAGATTGTTGGCGACGCAAATCTGGTTGATTGCCGCACCGCCGGCGGCGCACAGCTCAACGGCGTTTGCGGTCGCAGCGACAGGGCGCGGCGAGATGCCGTGGCGGGTCACGCCATGGTTACCGGCGAAGATCGCCACTAGGGGCCGGTTCACCGCCGGCGGGGCGCGCCCGCTCCAGACAGCAAGCCAGGCGGCGATGTCCTCGATACGTCCAAGCGAGGCTTTCGGCTTGTCGGCCTTGGAAAACAGGGTGCGCACCCTGTTTTCCGCGACTGTATCGGCAGGCGGCAGGCTCGCCAGCAGATTGCGAAAGTCGTCGAAGGGCAGCGCGCTGGTCATGTCGGTCCTGATCATTCCCTGTGGTTGATCAGCGGCATAACCGCCTTGCCCGGCCGGCACAACTCCCCTCGACATTGGCGCGAAAGCGGTTGCCCGCGCCGCATTCCGAAGGGCTTGCATTGGCTTTGCCGTTGCACCATGTGGAGATGGAACGAGGGATTCCGGACGGAACCTTCAAGAGAAAGTCATGACGGCCATCGAATCCCCGTGCATCCTGGTCTGTTCGATCGACATGAAAACCGGCTTCTGCTTCGGCTGTGGCCGCACGCGCGATGAAATCGGCGCCTGGATGGGGATGACGCCGGAGGTACGCCGCAGCGTCATGGCCGAGTTGCCGGCCCGATTGGAAACGGTCGAGCGCCGGCCGCGCCGGGAAACACGCCGCAGCCGCATGGCGCGCGAGCGCGACGTCCTCTCTTGAGGCGGCAGGTCCAATGAACCGACTGTTCTGGATCGTGATGGCGGCAATCGGCCTCGGGCTGGTGCTGCTGATGATCAACAACGACGCCGGCAGCACGTTCGGCATCGAGAATTACGATTTCAGCCGTCTGGTCTGGCTGGGGGCGATCGGCTTGCTCGTCAGCGCCGGCCTTGTCCGGTCCGGCAGGCCGCTCGGCGTCATGGCCCGCAATCTCGGCACGTGGGCCCTGATCGTGCTGGCGCTCGTCGCCGGCTACCAGTACCGCTACGAGTTGCAGGATTTCGCCAGCCGGGTGACGGCGGGCCTCGTTCCCGGCAGCCCGCTGGCGCTCGGCGTCGAGGACGGCCATGCCACCGTGACCCTGGACAAGGCCGACAGCGGCCATTTCGAGGCCCGCATCACGATCAACGGCGCGCCGATCCGCACCGTCGTCGATACCGGCGCGACCAGTACAGTGCTCACCGCCGAAGACGCGCTGGCGGCCGGCTTCAATCCGGCCGCGCTGAGCTTCACCGTCCCGGTCTCGACCGCCAATGGCATGGCACGCGCCGCTTCGGTGCGCACCGACGAACTGGCGATCGGCGGCATCGTGCGCAAGAACATGCAGGTGATGGTCGCCGCGCCCGGCGCGCTCAGCCAGAGCCTGCTCGGCATGAACTTCATCGGTTCCCTGTCGGGTTTCGACGTGCGCGGCGACCGGATGATTCTGCGCGACTGAACTGCTTAAGCGGCCTTTTCAACACGGTCGAAATCGACGGCAGCGAACGCTGCCTTCAGCACATCCGGTCCGGCGCCGGGTTTCGTCGCGTCGGTGGACAGTATCTGCCGGAAGCGGCGCGCGCCCGGCAGGCCGTGGAACAGCCCGACCATGTGGCGGGTGACGTGGCCGAGCCGCCCGCCCTGCTCGATATGCCGCGCGGCGTAGTCGGCCATCGTGTCGATCAGCGCGGCAAAATCGTAGGCGCCGGCCTTGTCGCCGTAGAATGCCGCGTCGACGCCGGCCAAGATGCCTGGCGTGTGGTAGGCGGCGCGGCCAAGCATGGCGCCATCGACATGATCGAGGTGGCGAGCCGCCTCTTCGAGCGATTGAACGCCGCCGTTGATGCCGATGAATTTGTTCGATTTTCCCGCCTTGAGGCGATAGACCCTGTCATAGTCGAGCGGCGGGATGTCGCGATTTTCCTTCGGGCTCAGACCCTCCAGCCAAGCCTTGCGCGCATGCACCCACAGCGCGTCGGCGCCGGCCGCGAAAACGCCGTCGGCCAGCGCGTCGAGCGCGGGCTCCGGATCCTGCTCGTCGACGCCGATGCGGCATTTGACCGTCACCGGGATTTTCACCGCCGCCTTCATCGCCGCCACACAATCGGCGACGAGGTCAGGCACTTTCATCAGGCAGGCGCCGAACGTGCCGGACTGGACGCGGTCGGACGGACAGCCGACATTGAGATTGATCTCGTCGTAGCCGAAGCCCTCGCCGATGCGCGCCGCCTCGGCCAGCTTTTGCGGATCGGAGCCGCCGAGCTGCAGTGCCACCGGATGTTCGGTCTCGTCAAAACCAAGCAGCCGCTCGCGCGCACCATGGATGACAGCGTCCGCCACCACCATTTCGGTGTAGAGCAGCGCACGCTGCGTCAACTGGCGGTGGAAGAACCGGCAATGCCGGTCGGTCCAGTCCATCATGGGTGCAATAGCCAGTCTATGATCTTGATTTTTCAGCATTTTTTCTTTAACATCAAATCGTTAGAGCAGCCCGAGTGCACGCGAATTTACGCCAGAATACGACCCTTTTCGCCACGTTTCGATCTCTCAGTGCACACGGAGCGCACACGAGAAAATGGCCACCTACACAAAACTCTCGTCCGGTTCATGGCGTGTCCAAGTCCGTCGCAAGGGTCGCTACGTTAGCGAGACCTTTCTGCGCCGAGACGACGCCAGGCGCTGGGCAACCTAAACCGAGCGCCAAGTCGATCGCGGTGAGACGCCGACCAAGTCCGTATAGCGCGCCTGAAAACTTTCGGCGAACCCATCGACCTTCATATCGACGACATGTGCGATGTAGGCAAGTCCCCTCGCCGCTCCAAGGCCGCAGCCCTCGATATGCTCCAAAGACATCTGGGGAAGTGCAACATAGCTGCCCTTGATCGCGAACGGCTCATTCGTTTTGGTCGCGACCGGGCCGCCCAAGGTGCCGGACCGATGACGCTCGGCATCGACATTGGCTTTGTAAAACTCATTCTGGCTCATGCCGCTGCGGTGCACGGTCTGCCCGTCAAGGTCGAACCGGTTGATCTCGCGCGTATTGCCCTGAAGAGGCTTCGCGTGGTTGGAAAGGCCATCAGCGCGACAGGCGCCCGACGCAGGATGAACTCGACAGGCTCATCGGTCACTTCGTGTCACCATGACGACGTTTCAGATAGCCCATTTAGATGGACCCGTTGCCATCCGATGATTTAGCGGGCTTAGGTTATACTGGCCCGAAGGTGGAGGAGCGCATGCCGGGGCAGTTTGCAATCGGGGTCATCGGCTACGCTGTCGCGGTAAACTTGCTGGCTTACGCCACCATGTCGTTCGACAAGGCTAAGGCCAAAAACGGTGCCCAACGCATTCCAGAGTCGACGCTTCTTACACTCGCCATCATTGGCGGTAGCATCGGGACTGTGATCGCGCAAAAGACGATCCGGCACAAGACGCGCAAGGAGCCGTTCCGCTCCAGCCTCGCTCGCATCGTCCTGCTCCAAGTCCTCGCGGTAATCGCGATTGAAGTGGGATTGCTCTTTCCGGGATTGCCCGAAGCGCTCTCGCGATTACTGACATTCGGAGGCGAATTCGGGGGCCTCTAGTTTCAAGGGTGTCAAGAGCGGACGTTCAAGCGGCACCGGATCAGCGATGAATGCCGGCGCGCGCCCTACCGGAACCGACCCCGACTGCTGGCCATCAATGCGCGGCTAGCGTCAACCTTCGCGAAAAAGGGACGAGCATCGGCACCTTTCGCGAGTACGCGTCGTATTCTGGAAAGGCGGCCAAGGACAAGACGCGTACTTCGTTCAACATCCGCCGGTATTGAATGGCAAAATTCACTGCGAGGAGCCAAGAATCGCGATCGTGGTTACCCGGTAGCCAGGCCATTGGAACCAGTTCGCGAATTCGGCGTTGCGAGCGGATGATCAGAAGTTTCGCTTACGCTCTTATCCTCGTCCAGGTATCCATGGCGACCGCGCTGGCTACACAGGTATTCCTGTCGACCGCCGAGGAAGCCCGTAGCTCAGAACTCTCGCTGGCGCCGGCGCCAGGCGAAGAGGGATGCGCCAAGGCGATGTGGCCCAATATTCCGGAACGATGTCTGCAACGAGTCGAGCCGAAGGTGGTGACGCTCGTGCTCACCCAAAACAACTAATGGCGCATGCCGCTTTCTGATATGCAGCTGCCATGCGCCGCTGGCTGCGCTGCCGCGGCACCACCAACGCTCCGTTAAGCCTCGCTCAATCTCTGCAAGCTATCTTGTTGCCAGTTTGTCGAGGGTGACATGAAGCGCAAGTCGATAATGCTCTTTGCCTTCCCAGCTCTGATCCTGCTTATCTTGGCAGGGGAGCGCATGGCGACTTTCTTGCTGGGAGCATATCCGGCCAGTCCCACAATGTGGCGGTTTTGGCTTGAACTAAGGCCGCTGTCGACCATGTTCTGGCAACAGGTCGATCTTTATCTCGGGTCGTCGATGGTTTTTGATGCCTTGATGCTGGCCGCCGCGTCGACCGCTTGCTGGATGGCGTGCCGCACAAGAAGGTCGGCCGCGTTCTTCTTCCTTGCCAACCACGTCGCCCTGCTTTTCGCCGGGTTGATGATCGCTGTCACCAGCCATTCCGAAACAGCCAGCACGATCGCCTCTTTCACGGTACCCGGCGGCCTTCCGTTCCAACTAACGGTCGATTTCACCTTGAAGAACAGTCTTGTGCTGTTTCTGGGCGTGACGGCATGCGCCTACTGCCATGTCATCTTCCTCAGCGAAACCCGACAGCGGTCCGAAGCGCTGGCCGCTAGGCTCGTTGCTCTGCAGCGAGATCTCTAGGATAGCCCCACCTTTTTCCGGCGTTAGTTGATCTTCCGGTAGTAAACCTTGCCGTCGGCCTGCTCTATGCGCTGGTAGTCGGGGCTTGGGGCAGGCGCTGCAGCTGCAATCCTCCTTTTGGGCGGACGCGGTGTATCGACGACGCTGGGCTCGGTCGCGTCTTCACCATCGAGAACAGCAGGCGCCTCCGCCATGCTGCTGGTCGTGTCGACGGAAGGTTCCGCTGCGCTCGACGTGATTTCGTCATGGACAATAGGCTGGTTCTGTTCCAGCCGGGCTATGCTCCGGTTGATTTCGCCAAAGCTGCTCTGCAGTTGAGTGTCCAGTTTTTCAAATCGGCTCTGAAAACCGTTGTTGACCGTGTCCAGCCGGCCCCCGATTCGTTGTTCAAACGTCCCGAGTTGTTCCAGGCGCCCTTCCAGAAAGCGCATATCGCTGATGCCGCGGTATAGATAAACCGCGGCTACCATATTCACCAAAGTGAGCAGGGACGTGCCGATGATGACCGCGCCGATAATGCTTTTGTCGCTCGGTTTCACAACGGCAGCTTGCTCTCCGGTGCGGGCTGCTGTCCCAATCTCGATTGCCGGCATGTCCGGTTCGCTGATCATCGTCATTGAACCACCACCTTTGCGCCGATCGCGACGCGCTTGAAGAGATCGATCACATCGGTGTTGGTAAGGCGAAAACACCCCGATGTTCCGTCGAAGCCAACACCCTTGGGATCGTTGGTTCCGTGTATCCGATAGAGCGTGTCACGCCCGTCCCGAAGCAGATAGAGCGCCCTGGCGCCGAGTGGGTTGTAGGGACCGGCAGGCACCATTTGCGGCAGGTCCGGCTGGCGGGCGCGCATTTCGCGGGGTGGGCGCCATTCCGGCCATTCGGTCTTCGCCCCCACCTTGACGACCCCGGTCCAGCCAAATCCGTCGCGTCCGACGCTGATCTGATAGCGAAGCGCCTGGCCCTGTCGGGTCACCAGGTAAAGCGCTTTCTCGCCCTTGCGGATAACGATTGTTCCGGGCTGTTCTGTCGTCTCGAAGGCAACTGTCTTGCGCAGGCTGGGGCCCATTGCCGGCAGCGGCGGCCGATCCGAAAGTGCCGATCGCGCGCTGGCAAAATCCTGGACCGACATCGCCAGCGCCATGCCCATGGCGCAGACCAACCCAAGGACGATCCGATACCTATTTGGCAGCAGCGTCATCGAGCCGCTCTTTGAACATCCGCTTCAGGTCCTTGTTGAAGCGCGCACGCCCATCCACCTCGGCAGGCAGGATAGCACGGTTCAACGCATCGGTGAGGAGCGCATTGTCCAGCGCGACCGACTTGATGTGCGGCGCCTTGAAGATCTTTTCGAGTTCGCTGCGCGAAAAATGGTTGCCGAACCATTTGCGCTTGTGCTTGTTGGCGACCAGCGTGATGCTGACAGCATTGCCACGCAACTCACGGATCTTCTTGTAGAGCCGTTTGCCTTGCCGCAGCGAGGCGACGTTGAGTTCGAAGACGATGAATATCTCATCGCTCGTCGACAGCACGGAATTGTGCCAAGGCGTCTCGATGTTCGGCAGGTCGATGACGATGTCGTCAAACCGGTAGGCGACGAGGTCCAGCAGCCGGAAGACAAAATCACTGCCCTGCGGTTCGAAAGGCAATTGCGGCCTCTCGAAGGAATAGAGCGTCAGCCCGGACGGGCGCGAGAGCTTGATGACATCCATCAGCTCGACGTCGAGCCTCTCCGGCTGGCCGATGATGCCGCCGAGGTCGAACTGGTTGAACTGGTTGAGATAGGCGCCGCAATTGGCGCTCTGGAAATCTAGGTCGACCAGACAAGTGGAAGCCGCCCGCTCTTTCGACTTCGATGACAGGAACTCGGCCGCCGAGAGAGCGAGCGTCGTCGCGCCGGCGCCGCCGCTCGCACTGATGAAGGTGATGATACGGCTTTTGGTTCCCTGGTTGCCGGTGTCGTGGAAGGTCACCGCATTGAGCAGTTCCTTGCCGTCGAGCGGCTTGTGCAGCCAGTCCGAAGCGTTCATGCGCACCAGCACACGCGTCTGCTCCGACGACAGTTCGTCCGAGACCGCGATCAGCGGCACGGTTGCCCAAAGGGCGCGCACTTCGACGATGCCCGGCCTGCCGAGCAACTCGCCATTGCCGAGGTCGAGGATGACGATGCCGGGGCGCGTGTCCGCGGGCGGACCCCTGAGGAAGTCGCCGGTCTCGGAAATCCGGACATCATAGATCGCCAGCGCGTCGAGCCGCGTCGCCACATCGCGCTTGAAATTCGCATCCGACGAGAAAAGCGCCACCTGCTTTCGCTTGGTCGGAAGGACCTTTGTGTCGATGGCGTTCATGGGAAAGTACTCTTCAAGTCTTCGCCCGTGACCGTGCTTAGCATGGAGGGCATAGTTTTGTTAGCGTACCCGAGTAGTCCTTGCAGGAAGAAGAACTGGAAGGTTATGTTCCGGAGGTTGACGGTAATTGTCGGCACCGGCCCACCCAGTCGGGTCTGATATCCCAGACCTGTAGCGGCATAGGTGACGACAACATTGTCGCGCCGCAGGCCTGGAAAGAAGTGGCACATGCCAGCCCGCTGGTCTGCGGCAAGGTCGGGACAGGCGTCGCTGTCGGTGTTTGCCGTGTCGCCGCGAAAGATGCGGCTGAAATTGGCGGCGCTGAAGCCGCCGCTGTTGCTGCAAGCGCCCGTGCCGGCGGTGTACGTGCAGACGAACGGCCCATAGACGCCGGCGACGACCGGAGCGCCCGGAGACGATGTCGGCCCGGCAGTCGCGAGGCTGGTTGCAATGGGATCCGATATCGACGCCAAGCGGGCGCCGATCTGCACGGCCTTGGTCGCAGCATTCCATTGATAGAAGGCGTAGCCGAAGTCGACGAACCCCAGCGTCAGCGTAAACAGCAGAGTCGATACAATGGCCATTTCCACCATGGTTGAGCCGTCTTCTGATTTTGCAAAGCGCCTGATCATGCTCAGAATCGGATCAACCGCTCTTCGTGAAAGCCATGCAGCGTCATAGAGTTGATGCCGACCAGCGACAGCATTCCGATGCCACTATAGGCCAACGTCCCAGCCGCCCTGACTATGCAGACTTGTGCAGTGGTAGTTCGATATTGGGTGACGCCGGATTCTACAGCGTCGTGACAGGAGCCGGCGGCTGCGATGGTGATCGTTACATCGGTTTTCTGCCAGCCATTGACGCGCGGGGTATCCGTTGACGGATTTGCTGCTGCTTTGCCGAACACGGCGATGTTCGCAGCGATGTCTGCGCAGTTTATCGCCGCCAGCCCCGCCTTGGTGTACAACTGACTGTTGCACCGCGCGGCAAAACGTGCCGCATCCGACAGGCCGGCTTCCATCAGAAGCTTCTTGTGGATCAAGTTGCCGAACTCGAACACGCCTCCCGAAAACAGAAGTATCAGCGGTGCGATTAGCGCCATTTCGACGAGAACCGTACCCCGTTGCTCGCGTCGAAATCGGTGGAGATGTTGGGACAGCGCTTTCATCATTGGCGTCACCGGTAGAGTTGGGCTTCGTCGCGAAGAAAATTGTCAAGCGTACCTTGGCCGGCACCGCCGGTTACGTCGACAAGTTCGACCATCACCGACGCGTCGTCAGACGCCGAGGGAACAGGTTCCGTGAGGAAGAAACTGCCGAAGGCTTCGACAGGCAGATTGGTGCTGTGGCCGGATAGATCGTTGCCCGCTGCTTCTAGCGCGTTGCAGTTCAGGATCGCGCCATAAATCAACCGACGATCAATTGTCGTGACAGGCGGCTGGCAAGCCGCCGACGGGGTTCCGACCTCTCCACCTGTTGACGCGCTGCTCACCAGACCTGCCGATATCTCGTAACGGTACACCTCATAGCGCGTTGGCTTTGTTGTGTCCCATGATGCAGGGTAAGCAGCGGAATGAAAGTTGGTGCTCCAGTAGCCGGAGAAATTCCAATTTCCATCGCCCATCCGGCCGCTCAGATACGGAGTGGTTGCATCCCGCGGAAGGCCCATTGTTCCAGCTAAGGTGAATGAAAGTTGGTTCATGGAAGGGCATTGGTTCGCGCTTCCTTGGGTTTTTATCGCCCCTTTGCGGACGTTCGCGGCTGGACCGTATACAGGAGTGTTGAAGTTGTTTCCGCTGGCTTTTATTCCGAACCGGACATTGAAGGCGTCCTGCACCGGGCCAGCATTCTGGCCGGTTTTTGTCGAAACGCTCGCGGAATTGTAGCATCCGATTGGGGTTGAAGTCGCAATCGTTTCAGCCAGCGCTTGGGCACCGTTTCCTATGCCTTGCGGGGGTTCAAGGAACCCGAAATTACCCGGACCAGCGGCAGCCCCGTTTCCGACCTTCCTCAGTTCTATCAGCCGGCGATGGACGGCCGGGTTGGAAACGGCCTGCTCAAGCGTGTAGCCGCCGGCATTGTTTATTCCGTTCGCCATCTCATAGGGATTGCACATGAAAACCGGTGTAAAATCGCAGACGCCGGAGGTGAAACCCGCCACCGCGACTGCTCCGACATTGAAGCTGTCACTGGCGCCGGACGTTACAAAAGAGGCTGGGAAGATTGCGGCAAACCCTTCGGGAACGACTGTCACCTGGATGAATCGCGTTTCCTTTTCTCCGACGGCAGGCGTACTGTCGGCCAGATAGGAGCCTTGGTTGGCTGTTGTGATCTTGGTGCCGTCAGACGGGGGGATGGCCTTGAGGAAGCACCAGGAGATGCTTCCGGCACTGTTGCAGCGCTGCGTGCCTCCCGGTTGGCCAGCGCCCATCGGGACTCTGCCTGCGGTCGAGAAATTGCTTTCGTTGTGCACAAGCGTCGCCATGGCCCGTTCGGCGCGCACCCAGGAGCCACTGCTCCCGTCCAACTCCGCTGCAGCCGCAAGCGCAAACGCGTCGGCGCCCTTCTGCAGATCGTTGTGCAGGTTGTTGACCCTGCTCATGTCGATCGCCAACAAGGAAAAACCGATGATCGCCGGCAGCATGACGCTGACGAGGATCAGCGCTAGTCCTTTCTGATCGTGCCAGAACGCGCGAACAGTTCGCAGCATGGCCCTATCCCTTTACCCCTCGCGCCAAGCCCTTCGAAGCCCGGCGCATCGCATCCTTCTGCTCAATTCGCTCCGTTGGTAACACCAGAACCGCCGACATTGACCGTGATTGCAGGCGGTGACGGTGGTGGTGGCGGAAATTTGTAGTTACGGGCAACAAGCGCACCCCGCGTGCCGTCGCCTTCGATATGTGTGTTCTTCGAATTCGGGTTGAATGGATCGACCGTCTGCAGCAGCGAATTGTATTTCTGCGTATCGCCGGCGGCCAGGGTCACCGAATCGTAATGGTTCAGATAGTCGGCGGCGCAGCTTGACAGCGCGCCGGCACACAAGAGGAGGACCAAGGCGCTATTTCTTGACATAGAGCATCTTGTCCTTCGATTTGAAGTCCAGCATGTGGCCATAGGGGCCGGTCACACCGTCTCCCGTTTCATATTTGCGGATCATATCCTTGTTCACCTCGAGCTGACCGAGGATGAAGAATTCCGGATCGTTGGCCGGCCGCGTCTTATCGAACGGGGTCGCCAGTTGCTCGCCGGGCTTGACCGGCCGCACGATGTGCGGCGTGACGATCACGACGAGTTCGGTCTCTTCCTTCTGGTTGCTCGAATTGCGGAACAGTGAGCCGATGACCGGAACCTGGCCGAGCCACGGCACCTGGTTCTGCAGCTTGGTGGTCTTGCTGGACAACAACCCGCCGACAGCGAAACTCTGGCCGTCGCGCAGTTCGACCACGGTCGCCAGCTTGCGGTTGGTGAAGATCGGGTCGCCGGCGGTGGTGAAACCGGTCAGGTCGCTCACCTCCGGCGCCAGCTTCATATGGATCTTGCCGTCGTCGAGTACGACCGGCGTGAACAGCAGATTGACGCCGAATTGCTTGTACGTGATGGTTACCTCACCATCGGTGCCGATGACACGGATAGGCACTTCGCCCCCGGCGTTGAAGCTGGCCGGCTCACCGGACAGCGTGGTGAGATTGGGCTCAGCCAGCGTGCGCACAGCCCCCTTGGCCTCAAGCGCTTCAATGATCAGGTCGACCTTGATGTTGCTGTCGATGACGCGGGTGATCAGCGCCGCGAAGGGACTACTGTTCGACAGTAGACCGCTAAGCAGACCGCCCGGTCCAAGCACCACATCGTCTTCATCGACGGCGGCAATGCCGGTTCCGGTGCGTGACGTGCCGCTACCGTTTGTGCTCCTGATCGACACACCGAGGTCGCGCCCGGTATTGCGCTTGGCCTCGAGCACACGCACCTCGAGATTCACCTGCTGGCTGTCGTCGACGATGACGGAATTTATGATGGCGTCGGGGCCATATTGCTGCACCACCTCAAGGATCGATGCCAGCGTGGCGCCGTCCTTGACATGGCCGCCAAGCCTCACCTTGCCGTTGATCGAACCGATCTCGATGCGCGCCCGAGGCGCCACCTGACGGATCGCCTGCGCCATGTCGCTGACATCGACACCGACTTCGATCTGGATGACGCCCAGCGAACGCTTTTCCGGGGAGAAGAGATTGACCGTGGTGGTGCCGGCGCTCTTGCCGATGACATAAAGCGTCCGGTCGGTCATCGGCTGGGCATCGGCGATCTTCTCGTCGCCGACTACGATATCGCCGAGGTTGGCGCTCACCTGGAGCGTCACCGACTGTGACATCGGCAGGAAGACGCGATGGACGCTCGGGTTCGACACGTCGATGAAACGGTCAGCCGCATCGGCCGCAAGGCCCGATAGCACCAGCGCAGCCAGACCGGACAACGCGGCCGCCCCCATCCTAGCCCAAATCCCCTGCATCCTATCTCCCCAATCACTGCCGCCGGCAGCCCTCGATTGCCGCGTGTCTGCTATGGTTGTCGCGGCACATCGTAGGATTCGAGCTTCACGCCGCGAAACACGCCCACTGTAACATTCTTCGGCGGTTCCGGCTGTACGTATTTTATCACTTCCTTAACGACTTCCCGGACTTCCGGCGCGGACGCCACGGCCGGAGCCGGCTTCACTTTGCCCAACTCGTCGAGGCGGCTTCCCACTCTGTCCACCGCCTGGGTCAATCCGGCAATCTTATCGTCGGCTCGCTTGCGCTCAGCCGCGGCCTCCGCTTCGGCCGCCGCCTGCTTATCGAGTTCGGCCTGCCTCTTCGCGACATCCGCGGGCGTCTCGCCGCTCAGGTCAGACAATGTCACGCGTTCGGTCGCCTCGCCTTTGCTTGCGGCAGCCTGGCGAAGGGCCAGCGACAATTGGCCTGCCCCGGCCGCTAATGTCAGCTTCTGCGCGTCCTTGGTGCTGGCCTCTAGCGTCACCGACTTCACAACCGTCGGGCTGTCCTTGCTTTCATCCGCCACCTGGTCGATGGCGAGCACCTTCATGCTCTGCAGCAGCACGTCGACAAAACTCTGGTCCGCGCCGCCATCGCCGCGCACCGTGCGCGTCAGCAGCACATCGACCCGGTCGCCGGGGAAAACGAAACCAGCTACCCCGAGCACATCGTTGACCCTGATGGAAACGGCTTTCATGCCCTCACTAAGCACCGCCGAAAGTGTGGCGCGCTGGCCTGGGCCGGTGACCTTGGAGGCAAGTACGGGCTCGTTGGCGCCGATGGCCTGCAATGCCTGCTTCGGAGTTTCGCCTAAAATCTCTTTCGTTGTTCTGAAGGCACCAGCCGGAACCGCGCCGGCCGGCCACGCGATTTCGCGCAATTTGTCGGCCGACAGTGTATCGCCAAATTTCAAAGGCACTGCTGCTACCACCACAGTGTCGCGCTGCAGGCCGTTAGCCTCGGCCAAAGCGCTACGCTGACTGGCCAGCCAGAAGTTTGCGAGAACCACCGCCAGGACACCGAACACGCCGGCTAGGACAATCATTATCAAAGTGTTGGCACGCATGAACTCCAAGCCCCAATTTGCCCGCCGCGCTGAAACTCAGGCCCGGATCGATCGATCCGGGCCTGAGTACTATTACGTGATCAGGTGCCGACGCCGGTCGCGCCGTTGCAGGACCCGATTGGCGAGTTTTCCAGCGCGGTGCAGAGACCGGTGAAACGACCTGTAACCCAGCCGCCGATCGCGAGGATCGCGAGAATGGCTGCCGCGGCGATAATGCCGACTAGGATGGAATATTCGACCATAGCAGCGCCGTTTTCATCGTCGCGGAACTGCCGGGCCACCGTCATGAGCTTCTTCATGTCAATGTCTCCCTTTGGAGGTTGAACCCGACGAGACAGAGCCAAGGATGAACCCCATACCCAAGCATCCCCCGTCACCTCGATCCTAGGTCGCACGAAAAAGCAGAGTCAAACGGATTAACGGTCCCTTAACCTTCCAATACCTGAACTTGCGAACGCAAAAGCCATTTGAATTCTAGTAAGAGCTTGATTCGGCTGAATTTTCAACCGGCCTTAACCATTCGTTCACAATTTGGCCACAGCCAAGGCAAAACGACAGTTGCATTAGCGAAGCTGCATATTCCTTTATATGTAAGGGTTTACCGACATTTTTCACCCGCATCTCATTTGTTGCGGTATGAAAGGTCCCGCGAGGTGGAAGTTGGGGAGAGGGTAAAGCGCGCGGCGTCGAAATAAAACGATATTTTTCTGGCGTCCTCCTTAACTATGTTGAAAGCATTGGCTCCACGTGAGACCCTCCAGCGCTTGTGCCTCGCTTGGTTAACGTTTAGTTTCCGCTAATAAGGGCTAACGGGGGTATAAGGGATTATGCTGGGGCGGTTTATCAAGGGACCAAGCGAGTTGCAGGCCTCGACAAGGGCCGAGCAGCCGACTGTGCTGCCTGCCGCTCCGGCCCTTTCGCCGGCCGCTGACATCGAATCGGGCGGCGACGATTTCCTGACACTCAAGGTCGAACTCCACCGCCATCTCATCGATCGTTTCAATCTGACCGCCCTTGAAAATGCGTCCAAGGATGAAATCCTGAACGAGATCCGGCCGATCGTGCGTGAGTTCGTTCGCGGTCGAAACGTGCCGCTGAATGCCCGCGAGCTCGATCAACTGACCATCGACACGGCCGACGAAATGCTGGGGCTCGGGCCGATCGAGCCGTTGCTCAAGGACGACTCCATTACCGATATCCTGATCAACACCCACAAGCGTGTCTTCATTGAACGGCGTGGCCTGGTTGAAGAGACGGCTATCCGGTTTCGTGACGAGGCGCACCTGCTGCGCGTCATCAACAAGATCGTTTCGGCGATCGGCCGGCGCGTCGACGAATCGTCCCCAATGGTCGATGCGCGGCTGGAGGACGGCTCCCGCGTCAACATCGCGGTTCGGCCGATATCGGTGGACGGCCCGCTGGTCTCAATCCGCAAATTCTCGAAGAATCCGTATTCGCTCGAACGACTGATGACGCTCAATTCAATCAAGCAGCCGATGATCGATCTGCTGCGAATCGCCGTCCAGGCGCGCAAGTCGATCCTGGTTTCGGGTGGCACCGGCAGCGGCAAGACGACCTTGCTCAACGCGCTGTCGAGCTACATCCCGTCCAGGGAACGCCTGATCACCATCGAGGATGCGGCGGAACTGCAGCTGCAGCAGCCGCATGTCGGTCGGCTCGAAACACGGCCGCCGAATGTCGAGGGCAAGGGCGAGGTCCGTCAGCGTGAGTTGGTCAAGAACGCGCTGCGCATGCGGCCCGACCGCATCATCGTCGGTGAGGTGCGTGGCGAGGAAGCCTTCGACATGCTTCAGGCGATGAATACCGGCCATGAAGGCTCGATGACCACCATCCATGCCAACACGCCTCGCGACGCTATTTCTCGTCTGGAACAGATGGTCGGCATGGCCGGCATGCCGATGACGCACGAATCCATACGGGCACAGATTGCTTCAGCCATCGACATCATCGTGCAGACGCAGCGGCTCGCCGATGGGGGCAGAAGGGTCGTTTCCATATCGGAACTGACAGGCATGGAAGGCAATGTCGTTCAGCTTCAGGAGATCTATCATTTTGTCCGCCGCGACGTGACGCCGGAAGGCAAGATTGTTGGAGATTTTCGCGCAACAGGGGTTCGCCCGCGGTTCGCCCAGGAAGCGGCGACGCTTGGTCACCATTTCGCCAAGGACGCCTTCAATCCGCAGGTTCCGCTCTGATGCCGACAGGTCAGACCTTGCTCTACTTCATTTATGTGCTGGCAGCGGCATCGGTGATCCTTGCCGCCGAGTCACTCTACTTGTCTTATGCTGGACGACGAATCAGAATCGGCACGATCAACCGACGACTTAAGCGGCTTGCAGAGGAGGCGCCGGCCGAGCAGACCCTCCAAGGCCTCTTGCGAGAACGTGGATTGACGGAATCGGGCGACTTTGTTTTTCGCGCGATCGGGCTAAACCGACTCTATACGCAATCAGGTATCACGGGCAATCCGCTGGCTTTCGCGGCAATGTTCCTCCTCGCGGGGCTGATGCTTGCGCTGGCTCTGAAGTTGCTTTTCGGCTTTTCCTCTATTGCCGCGCTCATCGTTTTTCTGCTGGTGGGTTTTGCGCTGCCTCTTCTTGTCCTTCGTCGCGCCCGCAACAAACGAATCCAGAGGTTCGCCAAGCAACTTCCCGACGCACTTGATATGATCGTCCGTTCGCTGCGCGCCGGCCACCCGGCTTCCGTGGCGATCGGTCTCGTCGCCCGGGAAATGCCCGATCCGCTCGGCACGGAATTCGGCATCGTCGCCGACGAAATCGCCTTCGGACTGAGCATCGAACAAGCCGTTCGAAAGTTGTCGCAACGAGTGGGTTTCGAAGGCCTTCACCTGCTTTCGGTGTCGCTCTCGATTCAGTCAAAGACCGGTGGCAATCTGACTGAGATCCTTGCTAATCTCTCATTGGTGTTGCGGGAGAGGCAAAAGCTCCGGCTGAAAATCAGGGCCCTTTCAGCCGAGGGCCGAATGTCGGCCTGGATCATCTCGCTTTTCCCGGTCGCGATGTTCTTTATCCTCCAGTTCGCTGCTCCGTCCTACTATGGGACCGTATGGAACAACCCGATAATCCTGCCTGTGTTCATGATTTTCGGGGGATGGGCGCTTCTGGGCGATTTTATCATGTATCGCATGGTCAACTTCGGTTTCTGAGGAGTGAAGCACGGCTGTGTTGTCCACCATTCAGGGTTTGAGCTTTCTGGTTTCGGTTGCCGTGTTCATGGCGGCGGCGGCGCTCTTTCTGTTCTGCGCTTTGGTCTTTATACCAGCGTTGCAGACGAGAAAATTGGTGGCGCAAAGCCTCTTGGCAGAGGGCATTGTCGACCGTCGTTCGCTTGCCGGCCAAGAGCAACTCGCCAGGATATCGGCACAAAAGCCGATCGACGCCTATTTCCGCACAATTGAGAAGGAGCGGGGTGAGCCGAATGCGCTTGAGACGAAGCTTTTTCGCGCCGGGTTCCACCAGCCAAATGCGCCCCTTGTTTATACCTTGTCGCGCATAGCTGCTGTAGCTATCGGCTTTTTTGCTGCCTACACGCTGCTATCTCGGGTGTTGCCACCTCAAATGCCCGGCTTTATTGCATTTGCAGGCGCCGGCTTGTTTGGGCTCGCCTGTCTGGTTGTCCCCAGTATTGGGCTTGACCGCTTCGAGAAAGCTCAGATGCAAATTTACCGTCGCGGCTTTCCCGACTTCATGGATATGATGATCACGTGCGCGGACGCAGGTATGAGCCTGGAAGCTGCGGTGGAGCGTGTTAGTAACGAACTGGCGGGAACCCACAAATGGCTGGGGATCCAGCTTGCCATCATGACTCTGCAACTGCGGGCGGGTAAGCCGTTGCGCGACGCATTGCGCGATCTGTCGGATCGTATTGGCCTTGACGAGGCGCGGGCGCTGGCCGTTCTGTTTCGGCAATCGGAAGAACTTGGCACCAGTCTCACGGAGGCGCTGCGCGTCTATAGCGACGAGATGCGCAGCCAGAGAATTCTTCGCGCCGAGGAGCGCGCTAATGCTTTGCCGGTCAAGATGATGATCCCCTTGGGACTGTGCATTTTTCCGGTTGTCTTGATGGTCATCATGTTGCCGGTTATCATTCGGATGAGGGGCATTTTCTTCTAGTTGCATGTATGCTTTGGTCCTAATATGAGTCCGGAGGGTTCGAGGGGAACTGCATGAAAAGAGTTGTCGCGGTCGCAGCCTGCCTATTGACGGTAGTGCTTGTCGGCTGCCAGACGGTGGACACATCCGACGGTGTCGTTCGCACCAACGAGCCGTCGAAAGGCGATGTAACGTCCTTTGGCGATGCGTTCGACGGGCTGAAGACGGTCGGCGACGTCGAATATTACGCCTCGGACCAGGCTGTTGCAGAGGCCAAGAACCAGTTCCGCGCGGAAAATTACGGCAATGCCGGTGCCTTGTTCTTCAAGGCGACGCAACTGGCCCCCAATGATGGTGGCGCCTGGATGGGACTGGCCGCCTCCTGCGATCGCATCCGCCGCTTCGACCTCGCCGATCGGGCCTATGGCCGAGCCTTCAAGCTGATGGGGGCGTCGCCCGAGTATTACAATAATATCGGTTATTCCTATCTGCTGCGCGGTAAGTTGCAGGACGCGCGCGCGAATTTCCTCAAGGCCTATGAGCTGGCACCCAACGATCCGACCGTGGTCAACAATCTGAAGCTCCTGTCGTCCAGCGTGCAGAACGTCGAGCGGTAGGCTGTCTGCATGTTGCTAGTCGCATCGCTGCCATTGAAGGCGTTGGCCATCCCTCTGCTTGCAAGGGTTGCCTGGGTGGACTTCACCACCCAAAAGATATCCAACGGCATCGTGCTGCTGCTGCTCGGCTTGGGCTTAGGCTCGCTGCTGTTGGTGGCTGTTCAGTCCGGATCCTGGTGGGACATGGGCATGAGCGTGGCTGCCGGCCTCCTGCTGTTTGTCGTGTTCTTCCCCTTCTGGGCCTTGCGCAAGGTGGGCGCCGGCGATGTCAAGCTGATGGCAGTCATGCCGCTTCTGGTCGGCGGCGCCGGCCTTCTCGTGTTTTCTCTGCTGCTGATGGTGTTCGCCGTTGCCATGGCCGTGGTGGTGGTAAATCCGTTCCTGCTGCCGGCGGGCGCGTTTCGCGTCTATGTCCAGCATATGGACAGGAAGGGCGTCGTTCCTTTTGGCGTGCCGATTTCGGCAGCTGCGATTGGCGCTATCGGTTTCCAGATTTACGGGAGTTGGGTGGTGGCGAGCAGCTCAGGAATCCTGGATCAGCTTAATTGAACCTCGGCAGTCCGCTTTGCTGCACGAAGCGCGCACCGACGTAATCTTTGCTTAGTGCCGAACTGGCAGTCTATCTGCCTATTGAGGGTGCGCTATGATACAGGATTACCGGTCGACAGTTGCCTGGTTGGCGGCTGGATTGATTGTTGGTGCCGTGGCGTTCCCGTTTGCGGCTGTTGTCAACAAACCGGCGACACCAACAATTATCAGCGCCGAACCGCCACCGCTCCCAATCATCAAAAAGACGTTCGTCCGAAAATGGCGCCGTACATAGCGATCAGTGGTGCCTGTCCCCAATACCGCGCACCGTCTGCAGCGAGACCCGGATTTGGAGCGGATCGCGCTCGATCTTGCGGCTCAGCCGGTTGATCTGGACGTCGATGGTGCGCTCGCCGACTTCCGAATCGTCACCGGCGAGTGCATAACGCGGCATGGTTTCGCCGACCCGTGCGGCGAAGACCGCCAGGATCTCTTGCTAGCGGCCGCGCGCCCGCCGCCCCGCCTCAGTTCGCGCCTGCACAGCGTGCCATGCGTTCCCCAGCGCTCCTAACGACATTGGCACGATCATCGAAGGTTGCTTCAATGGCAGGTTCCAGATCGAAAAAAGGAAGAGAAGAAGAATCTGTGCGCTCTCTGCACACAGTCTCCCAAATTATCTGCTTTTGCAGGAGTCGCCTGGTGATGATCTGCCTCGGGAGCCGGCGATCGGCGCGGAGGCGACCATTCCTGGCAAAAAAATTTCCGGCTTCGCATGACCTTCCGCCGCAACACGGACAAGACGCTGCCCGCAAGGGGCTGAGCAATAAAAAGCCCGCCACCGCGAGGCAGCGGGTTCTCTTTCGGAAATGATGAGCTGCCTTTTACGGCCGGCCTTCATGGGGCGGGGTTGCGGATGCCTCTGGCCGGACATTCGACGTCATTGAAGCGAGGCACTCTTCCAGACGTTCCAGCCGCGCCTTCTGGCATCGCAGTGTGTGCGCGACGTCATGCAGCCTGGATTTACCCTGAGAGTTGGCGGCAGCGATCAAGTCTATTTGTAGCCGACTGATCTCGCTCCGCAGATCGCGAGCGTCAGCTTCCATCAGACCCCTGATCCATCCAGCCCCGCGCATTCCAGCACACCATCCACCGAGCCCTGCGTCGCACGATAGCAGCGAGTTTGCTAACAACCATGCCATGAACCTTCTCGAATTTTATGCATTGCTAATATATAAAAGGCCCGCCACCGTCAGGCGTCCGGGCAGTTTTTGCCCCGTCGGATCGGACTGTGAGGTTTGTCACGGACGCATCGACGTATTGGCGTAGGCTACGTGCAGTTTCCTGCAGGGGTAAAGGGAGTGGTCCCGATGCTTGTGAACCTTCCTATGCTTGTGAATCTTCGTCTTGTCGCAGTTGGTCCCCTTGCCGATTGGGTCCGTCATCGAGCCGAGCAGAAGGCGCTGTTGAAGGCGACGGACGAGTTGAGCAAGTCACCAGACGACATGCTCAGCGACATCGGGATTTCCGGTGACGACATCACGACGTTTGCGTTCCGCAGCCCGGCGTCGAGACGTTGGGGCTGAGCAACAAAAAAGCCCGCCACCGTGAGGCAGCGAGCCAAATTATTCAAGAATTAAACTGGATCGTTCCAGGTTCTGTAGCGCGGGAAGCGCGGCCGGTAGCCGAACACCCGGCCGAGGATGCGAATGCAAGAAGATGGCCCTCGTCCGCACACGATGGAATCGAGAAGGAACGTCTCGTGCAGACTTCCCTTGGCGGCAAAGCGGCCCCCATGGCCTCGCCCGTGATTGTTGCGCCAGCTCATGGTTTGCGGATGACCGCCTCCAAACATGGCGACCACAACGCACCCGTCCTCCAGTTCCGCGTCTGGATCAATGATAAGGCTTTCAGCCCGAAGCTCGGGGTAGGTGTCTGTCACCGCAAACACGTTGTAGGCCCACTTGCTGGCGGCACTGCGAGGCAAAACTGCTGCCCCAGGGTCACGTGACCGTGCCGAGACGATCGCGGGCTATCAGATGCCGTCGACGTTCTGTTGAGCCGCGACCGAAATTCGACTAGTCGAGTCAGCCGCTTCCGATGATCGCCAGTATATCAAGCAAACGACCAGCCCGGCGTACCCGACTTGCAGAACGATCAGCGCAAGGACCGCACAGCCGAGCGCGGTCCAAATTGAACCGGCTTCGATGTAGGTCCAGATCGCCACAATGATCGCAGTGGCAGACATGCCGACCAGGAACTGTGGAAAATACATTCCTCACGCATTTCATTAATTTAGCGATTGCACAATTAGCCGATTCTAAAATATCGCTGCAGCATGATGTCGCATCGGCTAGCACTACCCATCCACAGAAATGGTCGCTGCAGTCTTTGGGTGTGGGGCCGCACCGGCCACCGCGCGCGAAGATAGAGCCCCCGCGCTGCCTAGATATAGTCATATCAGCAATCACGCCATTAACCATGTAGGCGCTCCCAAGCCAAAACTCAGGGAATCCCTCTTGAAGGCTCAAACGAGAGGACAAGCTAATACCGTTGAGAGTCGCGGGCATGGACGACGGTATGGGCGAGCATCTTGGGGTTTTCGACCTTGACGCTTTGCGCAAGGCTTTCCTCGAGTTCGTAGAAGAGCATAAAACCACGGATCATCCTGAGTGGGGCGAACTCGCCATAGCTGTTCCTCGAAAATCAACGAGAGCGGCACCAAGAACCGGACCCTGCCCAGCCGGAGGGGTGAACGCACCAGCGCTGTGTGACCGGACCGGCGCAGAAGCCATGACCAGAACAAACCGGGGATTCACGGATTCGCGGTGTCGATCTACATTTGCTCTGAGATGGCATTGGCGTGGCGCTGGCCGGTTAGGTAAGCGAGCCCCTTGTCAGGCAGTCCGGCATGTAGGACATGACCGGCACGTCGGGGAAGCCTCAGGCTAAGTCCACCCTTTCGGCGACACGACGATTCACTTCGATAATCAATTAGAAGACGCTTTCAAGCTCGCCGTTGATCTGGTCGGCAGGAATGCCGGCCTTCCGATCGCATAAGCGTGACAATTCCCTCCTATGACTTCCCACATTCGGTTGTCGATTCGACTTCGAAGGCCGTAATCGGCCAGCATATGGAATTAGTCGGCCCGGTCACGCGCATCGACGGCGACAAGGTAACCGTCAGCCTCTGGCCACTGGTGACTGTCGACGCCGAGCACGTGCGCGTTGTTGAGAGCCATGTGGGGTCGCCACGGCGAAAAATGCCGATTGTTGACAAAGCCTAACGGCGCTGCTTGAGGAGATCAAAGGCCTCGTCGCAGGGGCAGCCGCCGGAAAGAATGGGATTCGGGCCGCTTTGGATAATTATGCGGTTCCCGAGCCAGCACCGCGACAAGTACCGAGCAGTCGAGCTCCTCGTTGAACGAAAAGTGCGGGTCGGCCTCTGGCAAGATCTGAGCCAAGCGTAGCGATTTCAACCTGGCTGTCTTGGCGGCACGTTCTGTGCATTCAACCTCATTGATCGCTTTCGCGGACCGCACTGCACCTCTGCGTTCTCCCAGCCAACACATTTCCTGGTCGCCTCATTCTCACCTCCCCCCAACGCAAATTTCTACATTCGGATGAACCATGTCGCCCTTCATTCTGATGAAGCCCAAGCTCAAGCAGCGGACCAGATGGCCGCGATTGTGGGCTCGCACCGCCCGGCGAGGTGACGCGAGCCCGGCCGAGTCTTGCGGGACCTCGACCAGCAGCGAACACCCACTCGCTGCCGTTCTATCAACAAAGCCCCCAAATTTCAGGTTCCGCTTATATACAAAAAAGCCGGCCTCCTTTCGGCAGCCGGCTAGTTCCAACAGAACAAGGGAACGTGCACTGATGGGGCAGTGCAACGCCCGAAGTGTTCGAGGCCACAATGTTCCAAGGGTGAGAATAACGAGGCAGCCTAGCTAGCGGTTGGTGCCAGCCGCATGGCTTGCCCCCTCCGCCCTCTTGACTGCCCGAGCGGGTTAGGTACCTTCACTGCGTGCCTTGAGAGAAGCGGCCCGGGCACCTTTGGAAATCAAGCCGCGTGATAACCGACGATGGGGGAGCCCTTACGTCGTAGACAACGAGCAGCACGGCTGCCCAAGCACAACTCCAAACAACAACAATCCGGCTTCCGCGCCCATGGCGGCGTTGCGGCCACTAAAAAACATGGAGCAAAGTGATGACCAAAATTGTCGAATATCAGGATAGTGACGTGACGGTGGTATCGCGGAATGCGTTGCGAGGCGCACTGGAACTGGTGACCGATGACGACCACACAACCTTCCTCGAACTGGACAGGGACAGCGCCGAGTGGCTGGTGTCGGCGCTCCTCGACTTCCTCATGGAAGGCAAACACCCAGAAACACCAAAGATGACTGTTGAACCGGCCGCTGACGCCGCCAGAGACCGCGACCAAGTTCTAACCGCCATTTTTGAAGGCATAGCAGCAGCCTATCAAGCCACGCTCTATGAAAACAATGATCCTTTGGACAATTGCGCGACCTTTGCAGAGACGGCACTAGCGTGGCTGGAGTCGAGTGGCTTAAGAGTGGTGCGTTAAGCCACCTTTGCTGCCTGCACGGTTTCGGGCGAACCGTGCAGGTTGCCCAATGGGGCGAAAGTGGAACAAACAGGGGATTCACATTCCCGGAGTTCCGATCTAGAATCATTCCATGGAAACGGTGTTCGATGATATCGCCAACGCCCTCAGAGAGCCCCGCTCAGACGTGTGGCGCCCAGTCCGCGCCTTCGCCCTCGATCTTGCCGCCAAGCTGTTCCTTGGCCTCGCTGTCGGCCTAGGCGTTTGCTTTGGAATGGCGCTGGCTGGTTAGCTATCTCGCTGCGGCCGACTGAAGTGCGACAGCAGCAAAATCTGCCGTTGAGTTTCCCGAAAACGTAGCAGTCTCTGATTCAAGGTCGAACTTGTTGATGCATGGATGCCAAGGAAATCCTTTCCACAAAGGGCACTAAAATCTTCGGTGACATTGCTCATGGACCCGGAGGTGGTGCCGGAAGCGATGAGCGAGATAAAAGCGATGCCATCGGCTGGAATGGTGATGGTAATCCTGTCGCCGCTTTCTGCAGCTATCGCGGCAGGTATCTCAGAAGCTCCAACCACTCTGTAAATCTGCGCCGTGACAGACGGGTTGCCGCCATCAAAAGTGAACCCGATGTCGGTCGACGTTGTGTTTTCCAATATGTCGCCGCTGCCGGCTGATATGAACCAGATCTCGGAATTGGCGCTTGAGGGCACATCATGACTGCGCACCAGGCGCCTTGCCCGAAGGTCGCCGACAGTTACGGTATCCAGCGTCCGCAACTCCCCGAAAAACTTCCATGAGACTTCGAGCCAGATATCCCTATCGGTAGCAACAGCACCAAGGTTTTTCGAGGGCGCCTTAACCGTGGGGCCAGGGACGAGCCCCCCAGTATTAAAGGCCGAGACAGCCGAGACCATGATCGGTGACGAGCGCCGTAAATTCTGAAAGCCAATGATCGCCGCCGTGATCGCCAACGCCGCCAGGACAAGGGCAATCGCTATCCAAACAACTGACCGGCGTCGATTTCGCATCGTTGCCCCAACCCTAGGGGAAATATCAACGTATTAGCAACTGCTTGTATTTCTCGTGAACCAGGATCATTCTTGCCGCACGGAGGCCACCAGTAACGATGGAAAAGGGGAACGTCATGGAATCCGTTTGCTACGCCCAAAGCTCGATCTGTTTGCTGTCGCTCTTAGTCAACACCACGATGGCGCTTATTGTTTTGACGCCATTCGCAGCGACGCGCCTGCTGGTGTTGAGGATGCGCGCGGACTCGGGCCGAAACCTTCAACTCGCCTAAGCGCCGTGGGCAAACCACGTTACCGAGGCGCAGTTCATGCGAATATTTCTGTTGATCCTTGCCGCTGTCGCCGTGTTCTACATCTGGGACAACGTGGCGAACAAAGGGCTGTACACTGCCCAGATTGAACGCAGCGTGGGTCTAGTCGCAGGCTTCAAACTCATAAACTAGCGCATCGCGATTGGTTGCACATCATGGCCAGAAGGTTGCCGCAACCATCAGACTGCACCGATGTGGGCCATGAAATCGGCAATGACGGTGTCCCTCTCGGGTGCGCTCGGTACCGTCGAGAACGTTGCAAGCTCAAAAATCTTGCGGTCGAGATAGCCGCCAACCGATTTGCCGAGGCACATCTTGCGCGTCGTCAAATCGTTGATGGTATTACCCGACGCCACGGACGCCTCGATGCCGCCATTGACGGAGAATAGAGGCTCCCGCCTTCGTGGCGCCATGTCGTCACCACAGGCACGCCGGTCGAGATGGCAGTACTGGGAACCTGCCAAGGGTACGACACGAAATTCGATCCTTGGCCAATGGGCCTCCGGATAGAAGTGCCATTTGCAAATAACCAGCGTCGTCACCCACAGGATGTCATTGTTAGCGGCGTTGCCTGCGCCAGTGTTGTTAGCGTTGATGGCATCGATGTAGCCCGAACAGATCACAAAGCCGGACGACAGCCCCACGAAATTGGAGATGCTCGCGCCTATCAGTTGGCTGGTGATGCCGTTGAAATCGGCGCATGTCCGGCTGATTGGACCTGCAGTTGTAAAGGCCGGCTGCGCACTGGTGACCCCAATCTTCTCGAAGTGCCGGCCGCCGCCGGTCTGGTCCTTGAGGAATCGGTGCCGGGCGTCGGAATCTTCGCCGTGGAAGGGTTGTCGATGTTGGCTTCGATCTTCAGTGCTTCGAGCCTGCCGCTCAGACCCCGCCGAGCGCCGGACTCTTTGCGGTAGGCATTTTCCGCCGCGACGAAATCCGAGGTCGGTCTCGGGAGCTTCAGTGCTGATCTGAAGTAAGCCGCGCTGGCCATTTTCGAAGAGCAAGATGTCTTGGCAGCGATGTTCATTGCCATTATGTCCATCGCAAACGCGATGCGTCCCGTCGCGTATGTCACGTTTGCCGAAAATATTCCCGCATAGCCGCTACCTCGGCTTTCCATCTGCCGCCGACGCGCCGGCCGAAACCTTTCCGATCTTCTGGCCGAGAGCCTCGGCGGCAACCGCCGTCTCGACCCAATCTCCAGAACTCCGATCCTCGAACTCCGTTTCGATCTCAGCGACGAGCGCCGCTATTTGCGCGAGTTGGCGTCTGATCGCTGCGAGTTTGCGCACGGTGCTCATGGGCACGTCTCGACCGATGCCGGAACCAAAGTCGTTGAGCAAAGTTTCCTTACCGAAGGGCGTTTTAGGTTTTTGGAGAACTCGAAATGAAGACCATCATCCTTGGCGCATTGGCGCTTTGCTTGGCTGCGCCTGCGGTCGCGTCCGCAGAAGAAGGCATCGTCGTCCAGACCCAGCGACATCACTACCGCCATTATTGGGACGACAACAATAACGACCGTGTGGTCATCTATCGGAACGGACACCGTCTCCATCGCCGCCATCATGGCGAGCAGGCGTTTTACGACAATGGCGAGCGCGCCTGGCGCCGGCATCATCACCGGTCCAGCGACTTTGTGGTCACCGGATCGATCAACCGTCCGATGCATCACCGCCGTCACGTCGTCATTCAGCAGGACGACAACAGCGATTATGACACCGACTATTGATCGCAGTCTAACCGCCCGGCCTTCGACGAGAGCCGGGCACCGGAGGGAGGGGTTTCGCCATGACGATGCTGTTTCAATCCTTGGACTTGGACGGTCACAAGCGTAGCGAGCTTTACCATGCGGCGCGGTTGTCGATGCTCCAATGTCGTGTGTTGACGCGCTTCGATCGGGTCGAAGAGGCTGCCGATAAGGTGCAAGCAGCGGCTGAGTTGTTCGCTGAGGCGGCTCGACCTGTCGGAAGCACTCAAACGCTCGGTATGTGAGCGCCAAGTCGGCGGCGGAACCGGCAGGCGGCAACGCGCGTTGCCTTTGCATGGTCGACTATCTCAAATCGGTACTGAAGGAACTGTGTCCTGCCTGGCTCATGCGGAAGGCGGGCGTCGTAGACGTTCGCCCTGTTGAGCAGCAGCCAGCCATAAGCGATCTAATAGGTGCGGCGCCGCCGACGCGATATCGTGGGCCGGTGCGGTCCGAGCCTCCCGACCACAGGCTTAACGAGTCCATAAGCAAGCGCAATTCGGGCTGACCCGCGACGCAGAAAGTTCGAAAAGCTTCCAGGAACCCCAGCAAACTGGACGCCGCAGACAACAATCAGGTTCACGGACATCCTGGTGAGCATTCGCATTGGAGCGGATAGTATCGTCGGCAAAAGAGGGTCCGAAAAGGCCTTTCGGCAGCTCCCTCGTAGGAACGAAAAAAGAAGAGAAGCGGAACTTGCGTGTGCAGTATTTGCACACGAACCCTCATAAACATTTGATTTGATTTTTCAGCATCTGTTTAACATCAGAACCTTAGAACCTGCCGCACACGCTGCGTCAGCGAGACCTTCCTGCAACGCGAGGATGCGCGGCGCCGGGGCACCGACACCAAGTCGATCGCAGTGAGACGCCGACAAAGCCCTGTTAGCGCGCCTGAAGCCTTCGGCGAACTCATCGACCTCCATATCGACGACATGTGCGATGTAGGCAAGTCCCCTCGCCGCTCCAAGGCCGCAGCCCTCGCTATGCTCCGAACATCTGGGGAAGTGCAGCATCGCCACCCTCGATCGCGAACGGCTCGTTCGCTTCGGTCGTGATCGAGCCGCCCAGGGTGCCGGACGATGAGTCTCGGTATCGACATCACCTAGGGAAAGTCGTTGAGCGTCGTTCCTGGATGATCTGCCTGGTCGTGATCGCGACAGCCGCTGGCGAGAGCCGCCAAACTCGCATGAGATTGTCTGAAGCGGAGGACCATCCATGGAAGGACCCATTTCGACCTATTTTGCATCGATTGAACCCGTGGCCCCCGACGTTTTCTGGACCGCTTGCTGCATCCGGCGCGGCATTTCAAACATCCCCACGACGTTTTGGCCGACGTTGCCCTGGCTGTTCAGGAGTAGCGCGCCATTCTTTCGTCATGGGCGTCGGATGCCTGCGCCGTAGAATCCGTGCCAGCGCTTCGCATGCTGCCGGGAGCGGGTGAACCGGTCAGCTTCGACACGATCATGGATGCGTTGCAACAGTTGGATCAATCGGATGAGCGTGCCGGTCCTGACTGCAGTGACAGCGCGGCAGTGGCCGCGTTCGTACCATTCGTCGATCGGATTTAAGGGCGACGTAGTTGTTCTTGCACCATGGACCCGTCGGCGAGTGACCCCGCCGGCGGGAGGGGTGTGGCATCGGTGCGTTCGCCCAGATTGCCGATGAAAATTTTCCTATTCTTCCTCTTGAAGGTGCAGGTCGCGATTCTAAATGATGGTCGCCGGCCGCCCAATGGGGCCGGCAACACCAGGAGGCGGCAAGGCTCTTGGCGCCTTCTGTTGTCCATGTTGCTCAAGGAGGATGTGGCTATGAAGACAAACCTCGATTTTACCCCTCTATACCGGTCCAGCATCGGCTTCGACCGCATGGTCGACATGCTTGAAAGTGCGAGCCGTGTGGCCTCGTTCGACAACTGGCCGCCCTGCGATATCGCCAAGGTTGATGATGATCAGTATCGCATCACGATGGCGGTCGCCGGTTTCTCGCAGGACCAGCTGACCGTCACCCACCAGCCCAACATGCTGGTTGTGAGCGGGTCGCAATCCGGCGATGAGAACGGCCGGTATCTGTACCGCGGCATCAACGGGCGCGCTTTCGAGCGTCGGTTCGAACTGGCCGATCATGTCAAAGTCGAGGGCGCCAGCCTTGAGAACGGGCTGCTGAGCATCCATCTCAAGCGCGAGGTTCCCCAGGAGATGAAACCGCGCAAGATCGAAATCTCCAGCGGGGCTCCCATGCCGAAGATCGAGGCGCCCAAGGTCGAGACCGACAAGCTGGCCGCCTGAGCAATCCACCATGAAGGCTTTCGCTTGAGCCGGGCGTCCCGCCCGACTCAGAGACCTACAAAAGGAGAAAGACAATGAGCGTACGTGACTTGATCCCATGGGGCCGGGGCAACGGAAACTCGGCGCCCAGTCTCTTCCCCGACGGAGATCGAGACCCCTTCGTCTCCCTCCACCGGGAGGTAAACCGGCTGTTCGATGACGCCTTCCGCAGCTTTGGCGCCAGACTGCCGGCCTTCGGTCCCTCTTTCGCCGCCAGTTGGCCGAGTGTCGAAATCTCCGACACGGACAAGGAAGTCCGCGTCACGGCGGAAATACCTGGCCTGGACGAGAGCGACATAGAAGTCCTGCTGGAAAATGGGGCGCTCAAGCTTAAAGGCGAGAAGCGTTCCGAGACCGAGGACAAGGACCGGCAGTTCTCCGAGCGCTTCTACGGTCGCTTCGAGCGCCTCATTCCGCTCGGCTACGAGGTTGAAGAAGACAAGGTCAACGCCGCCTTCAAGAACGGGGTGCTGACCGTGACGTTGCCCAAGACCGAGCGGGCGCAGGCGAAGGCCAAGCGGATCGCAATCAACGGGAAGAACTGACGGATGCAGTATGGGTGGCGGCCCTTACGGCCGCTGCCCGTGCGACCCTTCATAACGGGAGGGACAGGCAATGGAGACAGTTCAAAGCAGCGACAACAGAAACCTAACCAAGACGTCCGTCCGGCCGGACAATGACAATCGGCCTCGTCTAGACGGGCCGGCTTTGTCAATGGGACGGTCAGTGTTTCCGGACGGCGCAACGGCGCGGATCTACCAGCCATGCCGCCCGGCCATGACCTCGGCAAAGCCCCGCAAGGCCTGGCGATTGGTCTTCGAACGCCGCACAGCCCCGTTCATCGAGCCGCTGATGGGCTATACCGGTGGCCGGGACACCCTGACCCAGGTTGAACTGAACTTTCCGACGCTGGAAGCGGCGATCCGTTATGCCGAGCGTCAAGGCCTCAACTATGTCGTGCAGGCTGCACCTCCTGCTTCCCAGGCCAAGGTCACGCGCCAGCATGCATCGGAGGAGAAACAGGCCTTTTCCGACCTGGTTTGGCAGCGGCTGCAGTTGGCTTGGCTCCAGGCAAGCCACGGCTATGGCGCCGGTGCACAGGCAGCGCACATACAGACGGCGCTGTCGGAGCCCGAGACATTCTACGCCTCTCCGATGGAGGTTGTGGATAACCCAGTGCTAGCACCCGACGAGAAACGCGCCGTGCTCAAGAACTGGGCCTGGAACGAGTATCTGATCGACATGGCCACCGCCGAAGGCATGCCGGAAAATGCACGCCCATCGCGATTGGACGAGGTCCAACTCGCTTTGCTGGCCTTGGAAGCCCGAAACCGGGGCTTCCAGACCAGTACCAGCCCGGTGCACTCCCGGATAGCCGCATGATGAGGCAAGAATGAACCCACTGATCGTCTTCGACGCCCAACGGACCGTTCTGAATCCCTTCCCGCTTGCGGTCGCGGCAGCGGGCGGGTGCGCGCCTACAACATTCCCAATGGGTGGGCGCCCGATTGCGCCTCGGCAGAACTCGGCCCAGTTGTTAGGATCGCGCCGATATGGACGTTCCAATGAATTGGCGACAGAGGTTCCTATGTATCAATCCTTCAACGGCTCCGCCCATCCCCTGGCACCGAAAGAGATCGCGATCGCTGCCGTCCCCGAAGACGAGCGTGTCTGGGTCCCACAGGCGGAGGGCGTGTGGTTCCGACCACTTATGCTCAACACAATGCAAGGGCAGTGGTGCAATCTGCTCCGCGTACGCCGGGCCGGGATATTAAGCCGTCATCTGCATCCGGCCCCCGTGCATGGCTATGTGATCAAGGGGCGTTGGCACTATCTTGAACACGACTGGACGGCAGAGACCGGATCTTACGTTTTCGAGCCGCCCGGTGAAATCCACACGCTCACGGTTCCAAGCGACGTGCCCGAGATGATCACCTTCTTCAACATCTCCGGCTGCATGGTTTACCTGGACAAGGATAACAAGCAGATTGGTTTCGAGGACGTTTTCACCAAGATCGACATGTGCAGAAATCACTATGCGAGCGTGGGTCTCGGTGACGATTTCGTCGATCAATTCGTACGGTAGACATCCGCCCGTTTGCCTTCCGCTGCGGTGAGTTCGCGGTCCGCCACAGAGGCGAAACGAGGAGATATTGGTGACCGACTCCATATGGGCCATGCCCTTCTTCGCGGGCAAGACCGTCGTCATTACCGGAGGCACGACAGGTATCGGAAACGGCATCGCCATGGCGTTCGCCGAGGCCGGGGCAATTGTCCACGCGACGGGGGCCACGGCCGCCGAGGTAGCGGCCGCTCGTGCATACGGCACCGCCGTCTCGTATTCAGTACTCGACGTCCGGGACATGACTGCGGTCGAAGGATATTCCAGTCAGTTCACATCCGTTGCAGCGCTCGTAAATTGCGCAGGGGTAAACCTGCGCGCCGCCGAATTCACTGTCCAGGGTTTCGAAACGGTGGTCGATATCAATCTCACCGGCTCCATGCGGAGTGCGAGCGCGTTCCGAGGGGCACTCTCGAACGGGGGCGCCATCGTCAACATCGCCTCGATGTTCGCGTTTTTCGGCGCGGCTCATGCGCCGGCTTACGCCGCATCCAAGGGCGCCATCGTGCAACTTACCAAGTCGCTCGCCATCGCCTATGCCGGGGATGGCATCCGCGTAAACGCATTGGCGCCTGGCTGGATCGAGACCGCCATGACCGCCGCGCCACGGGCCGATCCAGCTCGCAACGCGGAATTGATGAAACGCACTCCGATGGGTCGCTGGGGTACGCCGGGCGACCTGACCGGCCCCGCCTTGTTCTTGTGTTCGCCGCTCGCGGGATTCATCACTGGGGCAATTTTGCCGGTTGACGGTGGCTATCTCATTGCGTGAGGCGTTGGCTATGCTGCGCGACCGATCTCCAAGCCTGTGTCGTCGAGATCAAGATCGAACGCGACCAATCGACCATGCCTGACCGCAATTGCCGCCACCAACTCCGCAAGCTCGCCATCCGTATGCTCGCAAAAAGCTGCCTGTTTCCTGACAATCGTGACCGCATCCCGGGTCGATACGACAGAGAACGGCCTCCGGGATCTCACGAATGATTCCGCAACCTCCGCGACGGATGAAGCTCGGTCAAAATTATCTTGCATACTTGCACCTCTGTACGACGCTAGCCCAAGCTCGGCCCGCGCAAATTGTTCCCATTGGCCTAATGCAGCCTGGTTGGCGTCCGGCTTGGGCTCCTTTGTGAGCGAAGGCCGGGAGCAACGCGACATGGCCGTCGCCGTCTGCCTTAGACAGTCGGCTGGACGCATTCGTCTCCGAATGCGGACACGGGGCCGGACGCCTAAAAACGAGGAGGATCAGATGTGTCCAAGCCGCTCGCCAAAGTTTCCGATCCTGGGACCACCGCAGTTCGGCGCAACAAGTCGCCGGGAGATCTGCTTGCTCGCGTTGATTGCGGTCGACTGACTCCTGGCTCATTCGCCGCCTCGCCGGCTGGCTCCGGTCGGCCGGCCTCGTCCGTCTTCGTCATCGCTGGCCGGCGGACGATCCAATCCACCAAACCGGCTTCGGTCTCCTCGCAGGCCACGAATTCGCGCACCAGACTTCGCGCCAGCTCGCGCCATTGACACTCGGGCACGTTCATCTCCGCGATCAGATCTCGGCATGCAGCGCGTATGATGTCGGCATCGAAGGCTGACACGGCGACAGGACCACGGTCTGCATTCTTTGCTCGAGCAGTGTCGTCGCCCTGACGTTCGCGAAAGCGCCTCAGCACCTCGCGCGATGCGGCGATCGCTTGTCGGGTTTGACTCATAGCCTCGTAAAATCCAACTTCGCGGACCAGTGAGCGGTGCCGCGATAGAATGAAGTCCTCCATAACCGCATGCGCAGTGTCCGTACGCGTTGCAACCATCGCCGCCTCCCTGCAGGCGCACCCAATGCTTGCAGCTTCTGCCGGTGTTCGGGCGGCCGCCTGCATTCGTGTCGCTGCTATGATCGCGTGAGTTAAAGCCGGTGAAGCGTCGCTGCAATTACAAATGTAAGTGTGGCATCCGATAAGCGGTATGCCCGCTGGCTGCGGCGGCGGCGAATTCGTTCTTCAGACGGTCGAAGTCTTCCTGTCGAAGGGCTCTCCGCGTTGCCGGAACGAGGAATCAGGATCCGGACAAAATGCATGCGGCCGTGCCGCCGTTCAGGGGGCGCTATTGGCGAAAATCCGCCAATTTGCGCCAGTCGAAGACAACGCCCACTCCAGGCTCGTCGGGTGCTATCGCCAAACCATCCTGAAGCCTAAGCGGCTCGGTGGTGTAAAGGTCAATATCGAAACTATGCGCCTCCACCCAGCCGGCATTTGTCTGACCTGCAACGAGACTGACATGAAGTTCCTGCATCCCGTGACTGCAGACCGGAATGCCAGCCTTGCGTGAGAGCGCCGCCACGCGCAGCCAGCCTGTGACCCCGCCGCAGTTGGAGGCGTCGGGTTGGATGTAGCTGAGATTCGACCAAGCGAAGGCATGCTCGAACTCCTCGATGACATGCAGGTTTTCTCCCATTGCCAGGGGCATTCCGGTCGCCTTGGCAATGCTGGCGTAACCCTCATAGTCGTCGGGTATGATGGGCTCCTCGAACCACAGCAGATCGTAGGCGGCGAATGCTCTCGCTGCCTCGATCGCTCGCGGGACGTCGAGCGCGTAGTTAGCGTCAACCATAAAGGTGACATGAGGTCCTATGCGCTCGCGAACTGCCTTCACCCGGGCCACATCCTCGGCCAGGTCGTCCTTGCCGACCTTGATCTTCACCCCGGTGAAGCCGCCATTGAGATAGGAATCGATGCTGGCCAAAAGCTGATCGAGGGTAAAGTTTAGGTCGATGCCGCCGCGATAGGCCTTGGCGCTCTTCCCGGCCCCGCCCGCCATCTGCCAAAGCGGCAGGCCGCTACGCCGGCCCTTGAGGTCCCACAACGCGATGTCGATCGCCGAAATCGCGAAAGAAGCGATGCCGCCGCGCCCGACATAGTGGATGTGCCAGAGCATGCCGTCGTAAATCGTGTCGATCTGCGTCGTGTCGCGAGCCTTGAGGAACGGCGCGAGGTCGTGATCGATCATTGCCTTGATCGCATAGCCGCCCCTGCCGCCGGTGTAGGTGTAGCCTGTGCCCTCGGTGCCGTCGGCAAGCCTCAGCGTGACGGTGACCAGCTCGAAATGCGTGTGCGCGCCGTGCTTGGCATCGGTCATCACCTCACGCAGTGGGACCCGGAACAGCCGGGTCTCGACTTCCTTGATTTCGGTGCGGCTCATGCTGCGCTCCATTCAGGTTTTTTCATCGGACCATAATTGCACCGGCAGCGCTGACTAGCAACAATGTGGTTGATCTTTCAGCGATTCTGAAGCCAGTCTGTCATTTTTGGTCCTACAAAAGCATCAAACCGCTTGTGCTTTGGTCCGATTTACCTTCTAATAACAGGACCATCTGGGAGGAAAAGGCTTGCTGGATACGGAAGAGCGTCCTGAGATGCCCGCGGCTATTCTCGCCGCCCGCGCGGCCGACGCGATGGTGGCCGGCATAGAGGCCGACATCACGTCCGGAAGGCTTGGCGACGGCAGCTACCTGCCGGCCGAGCGCGAACTGATGATCGAGTATGGTGTCGGCCGGGGCGTTGTGCGTGAGGCGATTGCGCGCCTGGCCAGCCGCGGCCTGGTGGAAGCGCGTCCGCGGTTCCGGCCCGTGGCGCGCCGGCCTGGCCTGGATGCCGCGCTCGGCGCCCTCGACGGCATTGTAGGACATCTGCTGAGCGACCAGGCGGGCGTGAAGAACCTCTACGACATGCGCGTCTTCCTCGAGGCGTCGCTGGCGCGCAACGCCGCCATCCATGCCCGCAAGGATGACGTCACAGCCCTGAGGGCGGCGCTGGCGATGAACGAGGCGGCCATCCCGGATTCCGAGAAATTCTATGCGACGGACGTGGCGTTCCACGCAGCGCTCTATGACATCGCGCGCAACCCGGTGCTGCCTGTCGTGCACAAGGCATTTACCGCATGGCTGTCGCCGCATTGGATGCGCATGCCACGGTCGCCCGAGCGCAACCGCGTGAATTTCCTCAGCCATCGTGAAATCTGCACGGCCATCATTGAGCGAGATCCTGACGGCGCCGAGCGGGCGCTGCTCAACCACCTCTCGGCGGCCTGGGAGTATGTCCGCGGTACATTCGAAAGCCGTGAGGCGCCGGAAGCATGACGCAGTCCTACGACCATATCGTGGTGGGCGGCGGAGCAGCCGGCTGCGTCGCGGCGGCAAGGCTTGTCAAAGCGGGACGGCGAACCCTGCTGCTGGAGGCCGGCCATTCCCATCATCATCCCTTGCTCGACATGCCGCCCGGCATCTTCAAGATGATCAACGGCTCGAAATTCATGCGCTATCACCGCACCGAGCCGCAGGCCCATCTCGACGGCCGCGTCCATGAAATCTCGCAAGGCAACGTGCTGGGCGGCGGCACCTCGGTCAACGCCCAGGTCTACATGCGAGGCCGCTCGGCCGATTATGAGGAGTGGGACGAACTGCTGCGCGGCAACAATGCCGGCGTGCGCTGGAACTGGCAGGCGGTGCTGCCGCATTTCACCGGCATGGAGGGAAACAACCGCCTCGGCGGCGAACTGCATGGCAGCGAAGGTCCGCTGCTGGTCTCGGATCCAGGCCACATCGATGATGTTTCCCGTTGGTTCGTCCAGGCCGTCCAAGGCCTTGGATTGCCGTACAACCATGACTTCAACGGACCGTCGCAGCGCGGGGTCGGCTTCTACCAGTTCATGAACCGGCGGGGAAAGCGCAGCAGCGCCGCCTATGCCTTCATCGAGCCGCTGACGAATGATCCCAAGCTGACGCTGAAACTCAATTGCACAGTCAGCCGGCTGCTGATCGAAAACGGTCGGGTCACCGGCGTCGTCTATTCGGATGCGTCGGGCGCCGAGCATACCGTCCATGCGGATGCCGACGTGATCGTCTCGTCCGGTGCCCTCGTCTCGCCGAAACTGCTCATGCTGTCCGGCATCGGCCCCGCCGAGGCGCTTGCCGGGCACGGCATTTCCTGCGTCGCCGACCTGCCCGGGGTCGGCGAAAACCTGATCGACCATCCGGAGGTGCCGATCATCGCCACCGCAAACGGCCCATACGGCTATTTCAGGCAGGGCCAAGGCTGGAGGATGATCAGGAACGGCCTGCATTTCAAGCTCTTCGGCACCGGCACGATCCTGTCAGCGGGGGTGGAGGCCGGAGCCTTCGTCAATCCGGCCGATCCCGAGGGCGAACCGACGATCCAGGCCTTCTGCGTACCGCACGTCTATCTGGACCGCGATATCCTGACCTTGGTCGAGAACACCTATGGGCTTACCGTGACGACAGTGGTGGTGAAGCCAAAGTCGCGCGGTTTCGTGAGGCTGCGTTCGGCGGATCCGAAGGACATGCCGATCGTTTCGCCGAACCTCCTTAAACATCCCGACGACATGAGGGAAATGATCTCCGGCCAGCGTTATTTCCTGCAGGTTTTTCAGACCAAGCCGCTCGCCGATCGGGTCAAGGCCATTGCCGTGCCAAGCCAGGATGATCTCAGCGACGAAGCCATGACAAAGCATTGCAAGCGCTTTGTGAAGACCAACTACCATCCGGCCGGGACATGCCGGATGGGCTCGGACAGCGACCGGATGGCGGTGCTGGACGCGGCGCTTCGCGTGCGCGGAATAGACAATCTGCGGGTTGCCGACATGTCGGCCTGCCCCAACATCAATGCCGGCAATACGGCGGCGCCCGCCATGATGCTGGGCGACCGCTGCGCCGACTTTATTTTGGAGGCGGCATAGCGCCGGATCCAGCTTGCCGACGGCGTCATCGCCGAAGCCGTCTGGGCCGATATCGTGAGGAAATTACACAGTCGCTGAAAGCGACAATAAAGGAGGAAAGAGCATGATCATTACCCGTCGAAAACTACTGGTTGGCTCCGCCGCCGGCGCGGTCGCGCTGACACTCGGCTCACGCGCCTTCGCGGCGCTCCCGCCACTCGCCAAGAAGGACAAGTACAAGGTCGGTTTCGCCCAGACGGAAAGCAACAATCCGTGGCGCCTTGCCGAGACCAAGAGCATGCAGGACGAAGCCGCCAAGCTCGGCCATCAGCTGGTCTACACGGATGCCGCCGGTTCGTCGGCCAAGCAGGCCTCCGACGTGAACTCGATGATCGCGCAGGGCGTCGACGCAATCTTCCTGCCGCCCCGCGAAGACAAGCCCCTGGTGCCGGTCATTCTTGCCGCGCGCGATGCCGGCATACCGGTGTTTCTGGTCGACCGCGACGTTGATCACACCATGGCCAAGCCGGGCGAGGATTATGTCTGCTTCATCGGTTCGGATTTCATCGAGGAGGCGACCCGCGTCGGCGAATGGCTGGTCAAGAACGCCAATGGCAAGTCGAAAATCATCGAGCTGGAAGGCACGACCGGAGCCTCGGCCGCTACCGACCGCAAGAAAGGCTTCGACGATTTCATCGCCAAGCACTCGCAGTTCACCATCCTGGCATCGCAGTCCGGCGACTTCGCCCGTGACAAGGGCCGGCAGGTCGCCGAGACGCTGCTTCAGGCGCACCCTGATGCGGATATCATCTACGCGCACAATGATGAGATGGCGCTGGGCGCCATCGCCGCTTTGGAAGCAGCCGGCAAGACCCCGGGCAAGGATGTGCTGATCTTGTCGATCGACGGCGAGAAGGAAGGCGTCCAGGCGATCATTGACGGCAAGATCGGCGCTATCTGCGCTTGCAGCCCGCTGTTCGGGCCGAAGGCCTTCGCTACGATGGCCGACTATGCGGCCGGCAAGAAGATCCCGCCGTTCATCAAGAACGAGGATGCCTTCTTCGACGCCACGAACGCGAAGAAAGACTTCGATATTGCGTTCTGATATCCACTCTCTTTCCAGCTGCCCTACCCGCTCCGGCGGGTAGGGTTTGGGAGTTTGACGATGACCGCTCAGCCGGACCAAGCCGCGCTGCTCCTGGACATGCGTGACATCCAGAAGCGTTTTGCCGGCATCCCTGCCCTGGCCGATGCCTCGCTCCAGGTTCTTCCGGGCGAGATCCACGCACTCATCGGCCAGAACGGTGCGGGCAAATCGACACTTATCAAGGTGCTCACCGGCTATTACCGCCGGGATGCGGGCCAGGTGCTGTTCGAACGGAAGCCGTTCGAGGTTGGGTCTCCGCATCAGGCCCAGGTCAGCGGCATCAGCACCATCTACCAGGAGATCAATCTCGTACCGCTGCGCTCGGTCACCGAGAACATCTGCCTTGGACGCGAGAAGCGCCGCCGCGGCCTGCTCGACTGGAGCGCGATGCATGCGGAAGCCGAGCGCCTGCTCAGCCGCTTCTCGATCGGCATCGACGTGCGCCGCCCGCTCAGCGATTTCAACACCGCCACGCAGCAGATGGTGGCGATCGCCCGCGCCATCGGCTTTTCCGCCCGCCTCGTGATCATGGATGAGCCGACCTCCTCGCTGGACGAGCGTGAAGTCTCGGTCTTGTTCAGCGTTATCCGTCAGCTCAAGGCCGACGGCGTCTCCGTTCTGTTCGTCAGCCACAAGCTCGACGAGTTGTACGAGGTCTGCGACCGGGTCACGATCATGCGTGACGGCCGCACGGTGCGAAGCGCGGCGATGAGCGACATCGGCAAGCTGGAGCTGGTCGCGGCCATGCTCGGCCGCGACGTCGCAGCCGTCGAAGGCCACGCGACCGCGTTCGGCGAGCGCGATCGGTCGAGGATCGGTGATGTGCTGTTTACCGCGCAAGGGCTGGCGGCCGGCCAGTTGGTGCGTGACGTGAGCTTCGACCTGCGCCGCGGCGAGATCGCCGGCTTTGCCGGCTTGCTCGGCGCCGGCCGCACCGAAACAGCCCGCCTCGTATTCGGCGCCGACCGCCGGAGCGCAGGCGAGATGACGATGGAGGGCGCGTCCTACCATCCCGCACGTGCCGCCGATGCCATCGCCGCAGGGATGGGCTTCTGCACTGAGGACCGCAAGGCCGAGGGCATCGTGCCGGAAATGACCGTCGCGGAGAACATAACACTGGCACTGCTGCCGAAAATCAGCCGCAATGGCATCCTGAACGAGGCCCGGCAGAAGGAGATCGTCGAGCGCTTCATTCGTGAACTCGACATCAAATGCTCGGGGCCTAACCAGAAGGTCCGCGAGTTGTCGGGCGGCAACCAGCAAAAGGTGCTGCTTGCCCGCTGGCTGGCAATGAACCCGAAGCTGCTCATTCTCGATGAGCCGACGCGCGGCATCGATGTCGGGGCCAAGGCCGAGATCCAGCGCCTCATCCGCAAGCTTGCCGATGACGGGCTCGGCGTGCTGATGATCTCCTCAGAACTCGAGGAAGTGATGGAAGGAGCCGACCGCATATTCGTGCTGCGCGAAGGAGTGAGGGTGGCCGAACTGGAAGGCCAGGCAGCCGACGAGGAGGACGTGCTCGCGGCGATGGCGCATGGCGGCGCGGCGAAGGAGGCAGCGTGAGCGATCTGGCCACACCATCCGCAGCCAACGACGCTGGAAACCGCCGCTTTGATGTGTTCGGTTTCCTGGCGCGCTACGGCACGGTGATCGCGCTTGTGCTGCTGGTGGTCTTCAACCTTGCCTATACGCGCAATTTCGCGACGCTGCAGACACTCAACGTCAACCTAACCCAGGTCTGCACGATTGTGATCGTCGCGGTGGGGATGACCCTGGTGATCGCCACCGGCGGCATCGACCTGTCGGTTGGTTCGCTGATGGCGATCTCCGGCGCATTGGCGCCGATGATCTTCATGGGCACGATCTTCCCGGTCGGAAACATCTATCTGGCGGTAGCCGTCGCGATGATTGCCTCGATCCTCGTCGCCGGCCTGTTCGGGCTGTTCAATGGCTGGTTGGTCTCGCGTTTCCGCATCCAACCTATTGTTGCAACGCTCGTGCTGTTCATCGCCGGGCGCGGGATCGCGCAGGTCATGACCAACGGCAATCTGCAGACCTTCCGCGTGCCGCAATTCCAGTGGATCGGACTTGCCCGCCCGCTCGGCATTCCCGCGCAGGTCATCATCATGGCCGTGCTGGTTGCGGTGGCCGCTTGGGCCCTTCACCGCACGGTGTTCGGGCGAAGCATCCTGGCGGTCGGCGGCAATGAAAAGGCCTCTGAACTCGCCGGCATCGCCGTATCGAGGATCAAGCTCGCTGTCTATGCGATCAGCGGCCTGTGCGCGGGGCTAGCCGGTCTCGTCGTCATTGCGATCAACTCCTCCAGCGACGCCAATCTCGTGGGGCTGGGCATGGAACTCGACGCCATCGCGGCGGTCGCGGTGGGCGGCACGCTGTTGAGTGGCGGAAAGGCCACAATCATCGGCACCCTGCTGGGCGCACTGACCATCCAGTTGGTGCGCTACACGCTGCTCGCCAATGGCGTACCCGACGCCGCTGCGCTCGTCGTCAAGGCCGGCATCATCGCATTCGCCGTCTGGCTGCAGCAGCAACACCGGGTGTAATCCATGAACAGCGCCAGACTGGTTCGCATCATCGGCACTTACGGTGTCGTCATCGCGCTTGCAGCCCTCGTCCTGTTCGGATTCCTGCGCTACGACCGCTTCCTCGGCCTCTTCAACGTGATGAGCGTTCTGCGCTACAACTCGATGTTCGCGCTCGTCGCGCTCGGCATGTGCTTCGTGATCATGACCGGCGGCATAGACCTGTCCGTCGGCTCCGTCGCCGCCTTGGGCAGCGTCGCGTCAGCCCTGGCGAGCCCGCACGGCATCGTGGCAGGCCTTGCAGCGGGCGTTGGCGCCGGCCTGGCAGCCGGGCTGATCAACGCGCTCCTGGTTACGCGCGGCAACCTGATGCCTTTCATCGCCACGCTTGCCACCATGCTGGCCGCAAGCGGCTCGGCGCTGCTTCTGGCCGGCAACCAGACCGTTTCGGTGTCTTACGATTCGGGTTTCACCGCCATCGGCCAAGGGAATTTCTGGATTTTCCCGATTCCGGCAGTCATCGCCCTGGTTGCCTATGCCGTCGGCTCAGTGGTCCTGAACTACACCAGCACGGGACGGACGGTGCTGGCCATCGGCGGCGGCGAGGATGCCTCGCGGCTGATGGGGCTGCGCACGGACGGCGTCAAATTTCTCGTCTATGTCGCAAGCGGGTGCCTGGCCGGGCTCGCCGGCGTCGTCCTCGCTTCTCAGTTCGGCGCAGGCCAGCCGATCGAGGGCGTCGGCTGGGAACTGTTTGCCATCGCAGCGGTCGTCGTGGGCGGGACGCTGCTGACCGGCGGCTCTGGCTCGGTGTTGACCACGCTGGCCGGCGTGCTGTTGCTCGGCATCCTTTTCAACGTCCTGAACTTCGAAAACGGCATGGGCTGGATTTCGCTGTCAGCCTACTGGCAGTCGGTGATCCGCGGGCTGTTTTTGCTCGTCGTCGTCCTTCTCCAGGCACGGCTTACGGCAAGGCGCGAAACTGCCTGAGGATGGCGAGCGCCTTCGAGCACGATGGCGCTGCAGAATCAGTGCGCGTGCGCACCCGGCCGATGAGCGCATCCCGCAGACTTTCTGCGGCGATGCTTCCCCGGTGCACCTGGGGTCCGACACCCTTGGAGCGGGATCCGCAAGCGGATCCTGGTGCAGTCACATGGCCGTCCTGGAGACGGTCATTTCCCGGCGACCGCCACGAACACGGACTGCCCCTGCCTTTCCAGCCGAAACAGGATGGGCTTGCTCTGCCGGCGAGAGTTCGCCCACTCCTCGACGATATCCGAAGGCTCCGTCACGCGGCGATTGTTGGCCGATATGATGACATCGCCGGGCTGCAATCCGCTCCGGGCGGCAAGGCCATCGGGAACCACTTCCACGACGAAGACGCCGGTTGTTCCTGATTTGATGCCTAGCTGCTGACGCGCCTGATCCGGAATCGGGCTGAGGGATAGGCCGAGGCCTTCGGCCGCCGACTTCTTGTCGGGAACAGCGCCGGTCTTCACCTCCGCATCCTTGCGCTCACCGATGACAAGCGCGATCTCCTGGTCCTTGCCGCCGTTACTCCGTGTCAGAGTGGCCTTGCTGCCAGGCTTCTGGCTAGCCGTCGCAAGCGTGAGGTCATGGACACCCTCAATGCCCTTGCCGTTGAACCGGGTGATCACGTCACCCGGCTTCAAGCCGGCTTTCTCCGCCGGGCTGCCGGGCTCGACCGAAGCAACCAGCGCGCCCTTGTCATCCTTCATCTCGAGGGCCTCAGCCAGCGACGGCGTGATGTCCTGCAGGCGGACCCCGATGAAGCCACGCTCGATCCGGCCGGTTCTGATCAACTGGTCGGCGATGCTTTGGGCGGTGCGCGATGGCACCGCAAACCCGATCCCGATGCTGCCGCCGGACGGCGAGACGATGGCGGTGTTGACGCCGATCACCTCGCCACGTGCGTTGAACAGCGGACCGCCCGAGTTGCCTCGGTTGATCGACGCGTCCGTCTGGAGAAAATCGTCGTACGGCCCGGCTTGAATGTCTCGCGAGCGGGCCGAAAGAACGCCGACAGTGACAGTCCCTCCGAGCCCGAAGGGACTGCCGATCGCGATTGTCCATGCGCCCGGCTGCATTGCATCCGAGTCACCCCATTTGGTCGTGGTCATGTTGGGCCGCGGGTCGACCTTCAGCACCGCTATATCGGTGGCGGGGTCACGGCCGACCAATTGCGCCGGCGCCGTTTCCTTGTCGGAAAATACGACATGGATCTCTGTCGCATCGGCAACGACATGGTTGTTGGTGACGATGTAGCCGTCGGCACTGATCACAAATCCGGAGCCAAGCGCCTCCCTCACCTGCGGCTGAACGGGTCCGAGGCCCTGGCCGTCGAACGGACTTGTAAAGTCGCCCGCCGTCGTCTGGTCCTGGACAACCTCCCGGGTCGTGATCGCGACCACGGCCGGCAATTTCTGCTGGATGATCGCTGTGAAGTCGGTCGGGGTATCCTGGGCCAGGACAGGCGCCACGCCACTGGCCGAGAGCATCAGCGCAACCGCGATCAAGCGCGTTGCAAATCGTCTTTGCATATCGTGAGACATTGCTGGACCTCCTGCCGGACAGCCCCGGCCGCTCGGCCGCGCCGCGCGGAGCCGGTGCTCCGGACGCTAGAACTGCCAACAAAGCTGTTTGTTTCAGCCCCCCGGAAAAATGGCACGGCCAGGAAAAATAGCCCGACCGCGGGGGGTCCGGAAGGCAGCAGCCGGGAACCATTGAGGCCGTCGAGTTCAACCGTCCACAGGACTGGTCCCGGACGTAGCAGAAATCAGCAAAGCGACTGCGTCAGCTCCGGCAAATGCCCGATATGCCCATGGAGCCAACCTAGCGGCTGAGGTGCCTCTACCGGGCCTGGTGCGAAAAGGATCTGCAATGAAAGAGGGAGCTCCACAGCCGCTGAGAGACGCGGCTGTGATCACCACCGCTCGAACTCCCTCAAGGGAACAAAAGGGTACCAACTAAGTTCGGCCCCATAATGAGGATGCCTATATGGACCTGTTGCCCCAGTCAGCCGAACACACCGTCTCCCCGCCGCCCGCTCCAGACCTTCACCGGCTTTTGTTCGATCCAAACTTGCGTATACACGGCTTGATTGATGACACTGTCGTCACCAAAGCCTTGGACGATTTGAAAGCCGTGCGTTCCGGGGAAGACGATCTCTACGTTGAAATCGACACGCCCGGAGGCGACGCCGACGGCGCGCGACGTCTAGCTCTAGAGTTCAAACTTTTTCTGAAACACTCGGGCCGCAACGGCTACATCATTGGCAAGAATACGGTTTACTCTGCCGGGGTAACGGTCCTTGCCGCTTTCCCGAAAGCCTGCAGGTTCCTTTGCCCGCAAGCAGTCCTGCTGATTCATGAAAGAAGGCTTGAGAAAGACTTGGTTCTGAATGGACCAATTCGAAGCTGTCTTCAGATCGTTCGCGAACAACTTGCGCTGTTGGAAACGGCAGAGCGACTCGAGAATGAAGGGTTCGCCGATCTCGTCCAAGGTTCTCGAACATCGCTGGAAGAGCTGCGCGACCATGCCCTGAACAGCTGCTACCTGATGGCAGCAAGAGCTTTGGAGCTAGGCCTTGTTGAAGACATTGCCCATTAACTTGATGCCTCGATGGAAACGGCAGAGCGGAGTCCAACACGTTTCCCCTCACTCATGTCGGCGGCGACCATGAACGACGAGGTTGACAAGATAGAGCGGACCGGCGGCTGTCTTTGCGGGTCTGTGAGGTATGTTGTTGCCGGCGCGCCGTTGCGCGTTGGCTTGTGTCATTGCCAGGATTGCAAGCGAACCAGCGGCAGCACCTACAGTGCCTTTGCCGTGTGGCCACGGTCGGCTTACCAGTGCAAGGGCGAGCTTGCGGCGTTCAACGGCAGAGGTTTTTGTCCGGCATGCGGGTCGCGCGTGGTGAATCTCCGCGACGACGAAGCCGAGATCATGATCGGCACTCTCGACGATGCGCCAAACGACCTTCTCCCGACATACGAGCTTTGGACCCCCCGGCGCGAAGCCTGGCTCCACAACCTGCCTTGGGCTGACCAATTCGCGGGCGATCGCACCGAAGAAGGCCAAAATTGGCGCGAAGCCCGACGAGTATGACCATGCTCGAATGGCCCTCCACCCCTTGAACCGTGAAAGTCAGCATGATGCGCGATGAATCACTCAAGTTCTTGAAGGAAATTGTGGCGACCCCGTCGCCGAGCGGCTTTGAGCAACCCGTAGCGGAGCTTTTCCGCGAGTATGTTCGTCCGTATGCCCACAGGTTGACGACGGACGTCATGGGCAATGTCACGGCGATCATCAATCCTGAGGCGTCTATGCGCTTCATGTATGCCGGGCACATGGATGAGGTCGGCTTCATCGTCCATTACATCGACGATGACGGCTTTCTTTTCTTCAGCACCATAGGTGGAACGGACGTTGCCACTGAAATCGGCCAGCGTGTCTGGGTGCACGGCAAGGAGCCGATCCTGGGCGTCGTAGGTCGCAAAGCAATCCAGACCTTCAAAGCCTCTGACACGTCTCAAACTCCCTCGCTGATGGAACTATGGATCGATATCGGCGCGAGTTCGCGAGAGGAAGCGTTGAAGGTCGTAGAGGTCGGCAGCGCGGTCACTATCCACGGCGAGTTTGCGGCGCTACAGGGCAACCTTGCTGTCGGACGAGCGTTCGACAACAAGGTTGGCCTCCTCATCGGCGCCGAGGTCCTGCGCTGCCTCTCCGAGGAGGGAGGCGTTCACCCCGGCGTGGGCCTCTATATCCTGGGTACGGTTCAAGAGGAAATTGGGTCCCGAGGCGCGATGACCTCGGCGTTCAATATCGCGCCTCGAACCGGCCTCGCAATCGATATGGGCGTGGCAATGGACTATCCGCGCGCTCGCGCCGAGGATCAGGGCAAACTGGACCTTGGGAAAGGGCCGGCAATCACTCAAGGCGCGAACACCAACCCGGTGGTGTTCAAACTGCTGAAGTCGGTGGCCGAGAAAGAGGGCCTACCTTATCAGCTTCAGGCGGTGGGCAGCTCAAGCCCTACCGACGCGCGTGTCATGCAGCAGAACCGCGGCGGCGTCGCAAGTGGGGTGCTCTCCGTGCCTTTGCGTTACATGCATACCCCGTCCGAAGTTGTTTGCTTGGATGATGTGCAAACGACGATTGACCTGGTTTGTGCATATTGCCGGCAATTGACGCCGGAGATCGACTTCACGCCAAGATGAGGCGGCGGGATTGATTGTGGAAGTCGTGGCTCCAACAGTCGCCGATCTGGCGCCTGTCGGCTACCGCCTGGTGCGTCGGTCACCGCGCACCTGAGAAAACCCGACTGCAGTCCACTGGGGAGCGCGCCTCAGGTCACCGCCACCGCTTCCACCAAACGCCTGAGGAAGTCCGTCAGACCGGCTTCAGGATCATCACCTGCGCCAACGAGCACCGAAATACCCCAGCGCCCAAGCACGGCCTCCTCCACAGGGTTGCGGCTGGGCATGAAGATGAACGAAGGGGGACGATCTTTCTCATATCCAGACCGGTGCCAGGTCTGCCAAAGCCGGTGCAACAGCAGCCGAATGTTTGGATCGGAGAGGCTATAGCCAATGAACAGGATCGTGCTGCCGAGAGCATCGGAACGAAAGCGGACATCAAGGGGAGAATTGAAGGACAGGCGGTCAAGATAGTCGGTTTCGGTGAGGACAAGGGAAGAGTCCTCGTCAAAGTCGCCGTGAAATTTCACGATGTGCGTTACGCCTCGACGGGCCTGCGCAACGTGCCGTGCGTTGGCCACTTTCACGTACTCTCGACCGTGGATTTCAAAAGCGAGTTCCAGGTTCCGGTCATAGTTCGTCGTATAGATGACGGGAAAATCGAGCGTCACGATGAGACGGTGCAATTCCGATTTCTCGATCCGTTCCTTGGCGACAGACCAGTTTCTGTCCATCCAACTGCGAAGTGGTCCGATGCTGCCATGCTTGATCCGATAGTATTCGGCCAAGGTCTGAAAACGATCGCGTCGCGTGGAAAATTCATCGTCGACGCCGAGCTCCTTTGCCATTCGCTCGATGAGCTTCTCCCAAGACGGAAGTCCGACGCTGATCGATACCCCCGCCCCCACAAACAAAATTGCGCTGCGATGACGAATTGCGTTGGCGAGCGAATCTATAGGATCATCATCGTTCATGGATAGGTCCTCCGAAGCCACTCGCGTGGGCCGGACCTAAAGGTGCGTGCCCCGTGCGCGGATCTTGGACGCGGCCCCGCAATTCGAGCCAGCACGTCGCACTGCGGGAGCATCGTGCCCCGCCGTCATCGACTAAATCGGATCGGCCGTGCACCAGCCAGCCCAGAGGGGGCGGTCCTTGCAGTCCTGCCGAGCCGCTTGCCACCCGAACTGAAGTAGCGGCCGCGAGGACACTGGCTGTGAACTGGAACCGGCGCTGTTGCGGTTTACTGGCCACGTTGATTCAGTTCTGCGCCAGCCATATTGCGCAAAACTCTATCGAGTTTCGCATTCACCAAGAGGTTGCGCCGCTTCGCGCCGATAAAGATGGCGAGAGAGTAAATCATTGTAAGAACAGAGATCATCGTCATTCTGGCCTAAACATCAGCGGCCGGAGATGTTCCATGCGCCCGGAAATATTCCAGTGCAGGTGCTTTTAAATCGCCGAAGCTACGCGCTCAATGCGCGGTTGGTTTCGTGTCCAGGGCGGACGAATTAGCGCAAGGCGGTATTCATCCTCCCACATCGGCGGCGGACTGAAGCGAAATGCTGGTTGTGTCCCCCAGGATGCAAATGAAACGCCGATGCTTTGCATGCGGCCCGGAACAAATGCTCGCTTGCACAGTTCGAGCCATGCAGCGGTCGACCCCCGCGCTGCAAGATCGGTAGCCCGATCGCCCGCGCCGGCCCCTCCCACGGCGCGGGCTTTCGTTTGAATTCACGCTGTCGGGGTTGGAGTCGCTCCACCGTTGTCGCGAGCCGGCTGATATACGCGCTGTCCGGGGGGCTCGCGCGGTGTCGGCGACATCGGCATTCGCGCAGTCCGTCAGGTCAGCCCATGCACGGGAACAACGCGGCATTGTGATGGTTTGGTGGCCTCGGAAGGTGGCAGAGAACGATGGGCAAAAAGCCCAAACAGCACGCAAAATCTACGGCGGATCGCGAAAAGGCGATCGAGGCGCTCTACTTCGCGCGCAAGTGCGGCCTTACGAAGGAAGAGGCACTCAAGATGCTCAGGGAAGCCCCGATCGGGATCGATGATGAAGCCGAAGAGCGCTCCGGCAGTTAGAGGTGACCGCCAAACGCGCATCGCAGCCGGCCGCGGCGCATGATCTTCTTCACTTCCGATACGCATTTCAACGATCCGCGCATTCTGCGCCTCGACCGGCGTCCCTTCGCCTCGTTGGTAGAGCATGACCAGGCGCTGGTTGCGTTTTGGAACGAAACCGTTGGCCCGAACGACGAGGTCTGGCACCTCGGCGATTTCGCCAAGGGTCCAGCCGAGACCGTGTCTTCACTGCTGTCGTCTCTTAACGGGTCCAAGCACCTGATAATTGGCAACAATGACAGCGCTGCCACCGTTGGCGACCCGGCCTGGGCGAGCGTGCACCACTACATGGAGCTTCTTGTCGAGGGCCGCTTGCTGGTTCTGTGCCACTATCCTTTTCGCACCTGGAACCAGATCGGCAAGAGATCGGTAAACCTGCACGGTCATTCGCACGGTCGTCTGAAGCCGATGACGCGCCAGCATGATGTCGGCGTCGACGCATGGGGGTTTCGTCCGGTAACCTTTGCTGCCATTCGGGCCAGTCGCCGGCGGGGCTAGCCCGGCAGAACGCCGGGCGAGCGAAGGTGTCAGCTTTGCGGGATTCGAGCCGACGAGAGGCCGTCCGTAATCCTGCCGGGCCTGCCACAACGCAACAATCCTGGTTGGGCGACTTCAAATAGGAGAACTGCTTCATATATGCGGTTTTCGCGGTACGCGGACCGCGCCACACCATCAGCTTGAGTGCGGCGAAGTCTTAAGAAATCCCCACCGGTCGTCGCAGCGCGAGATCGAACGCATCGCCTGAGCTCAGCACGTGAACCCTCAGATCATGGATGGAAAGGGCGGCATCAGGCTCACCTTCCGCGATGTTGGAATGCGTCACGCCGGCTGCATCGACCAGATAGACAGCGCCGCTGCCGATGACCTTGAACATCTCGCCTTTCACCACGATCGCCGTGTCTTCATCGATGCCGATGCCGAGGACGCGCGGGTTCTGCGACACCGCCCCGATGAGCCGCCCAATGCGGCCCCGTTCCGCAAAGTGCTGGTCGATAATGACGTTCGGCAGCAGGCCCAGTCCCGGCGCCATGCGAATGTGGCCGATCCGAAAGGACGCTGCGTTCGGCCCCTTCACCATCATCGTGTCGCTCATGACCGACGCGCCCGCGGAGGTGCCGGCAATGACGCCTCCGGCTTCATAGATTTCGTGCACCCGCTCGTCGATGGGCGTGTCGCCGATCTGGCTGGTGATCCGGAGCTGGTCGCCGCCGGAGAAGAACACCGCACTCACGTCTGCGAGCGCACTTATTTTCTTTTCATGAGCTGCCTCGAGGCGGTCGTTGACGTAGAGCTCGATGACATCCTTGATGCCCAGCTCACCGAAGGACCTCTGATACTTCTCGAGATAGCCATCCGGCTCATGAGACGCGATGGTGGCAAGCACCAGGCGGCCGTTCGGAACCAGGCTCGCCACCTCCTTCAAGATGACACGATCGCCATCATGGTCCTCGTGGCCGCCGATGATGACGAGCGTTCCGGCTTTACCGTTCGAGGATCGCTTTTTCTTCTTGTCGGTCATTTGTCCACGTCTTTCTTGCGCAGGAAAACGTGTGGGTGGTTGTCCTCGCTGGTCATGAATGCGACTGCGAACTCCTTGCTGTTATGCGCCCATCCAGACACGCCGGTCGCGGTAAGCACGATGGCTCCGGCTTCGCCGCCGATCGCCTCGACTTCCTTGAGCGCGGGATTCAGCACCTGCTCCAGGCCGCCTTCAGCCTGTCCCGAAGACAATGCCTGCCGCGCCGAGAGTGCCTGCATGACACGGGCCGCGAGAGCCTTTCGCGCGATATGCTCACCGTCTCCCGAGAAGGCGACGGCTCCCAACCGGTTGTCGGCATAATAGCCGCAGCCGGGTTGCGGAGAATCCCCCACACGACCGGGAGCACTGCCGTCCAGTCCGCCGGTCGAAGTGCCCACGGCGATGTCCCCGTATTGATCCAGGGCAACCACACCGATCGTATCCTTCGCCTCAGACTTGCTGGAGGCGTCGCGCTGCTGCGACGTGATCAAATCCGCCGGATCGCAAAGTTCCAGCTGCTTGTCGGCGGCGAAACGCCGGGCCCCCTCCGACGCCAGCAGGATCGGCTCCTCATGCAGCATGGCCTTGGCGACACTGATTGGATGGCGCACGCCCTTGATCACTGCGACGGCACCTACATTGAAGTCCCTGCCCTCCATCAGGCCAGCGCACATCTCGACCTCGCCGTCCGAATTGAGGGCACTTCCATATCCCGCATTGAATGTCGGGTCGGCCTCGAGGACGCGACCGGCAGCTTCCACGGCATCGACCGCCGTTCCGCCGCCGGCCAGGACGGCCCGACCTGCCTCGAGCGCCTCGATGCATCCGTTGCGATGCGCCTCCTCCTCTTGCGGATGGATCTCCTTGGCGCCGCCGTGCAGGATCAGCGACCACATCAGCCAGCCCTCAGATGGCGAATATGGGTCTGATCGGGCCCTCCCCTCGAAGGCGTCGCGCCTCCGAAGCCGGTTACCTGCCGCCACACGGCTTCAACGTCGTCGACGGTGAGCACGACAAGGTCGTTCTCCCGAGCAAGCCGGAGACACACGTCGACGGCCTCCTTCTCGGGACAGACGGCGTGTATGCGGCCTGGGGCGCAGCCGGCGTTCAAGGCACCTTCCCGCAGCAAGCCGGCGATCGCTCCGGGGGCTCGGCCGCGCAGCTCCTGCTCATCCTCCTTGAAGACGATGACGTCGAATATCCGCGAAGCGATCGCGCCCATCTCGCGTATGTCACAATCGCGGCGGTCACCGGGTATGGCGACAAGGCCGATCGTGCGCTGATAGCCGCGCCTCATGTGGGAAACGAGCTTTCCGAGCGCCTTCAGCCCCTCCGGATTGTGCGCATAGTCGACGATGGTGCGGAAACCATGCCCGTCGAAGACGTTGAGGCGACCGGGAGATTGCTCGAACGAGGTGCCAAACTCGGCCAGCGCCGCCCGGATCGTTGCCGCCGGAACATCGTGGCAATGCGCCATGGCGACGGCTGCCAGGCTGTTGGCAACGTTGAATTCGGCCGAACCCTCGAAGGTCGCGGGAATTTCGTCGACGCTCATCAAGAACATCGATTCCCCATCCTCGTGGATGAAAATGTCCCAGCCGTCGCTGCTGGGCTCCCGCGTCACGGCGCGGCCGCCTTCCGCCAGGTGGTTGCGCAAGAAGCCGGGCCACTCGCTCCTGCTCGCCAGCGAGAAGTAGCAGATCCTGCCTCCGGCATCTCGCGACATTGCGGACGTGTGGACGTCGTCGGCATTAAGAATGCTCCATCCGCCGCGGCGGACGGACTCGACCACGACCGATTTCACCTCCGCCAGGTCCTCGATCGTGTCGATGCCCCTCAGCCCGAGATGGTCGCCGTGGACGTTCAGAACCGCGCCAACATCGCATGCATCGAAGGCAAGCCCTTCGCGCAGGATGCCGCCGCGCGCACATTCCAGCACCGCGACATCGACACCCGGCTCGCGCAGCACGATCCTGGCGCTCTGCGGACCGGAGCAGTCCCCCGTCATGATTCGTTCACCGTTCAAGTAGACGCCGGTGGTCGAGGTGAGCCCGACGGTTGCGCCATTCGCCTGCAGGATGTGCGCCAGCATCCGGGCAGTGGTCGACTTGCCGTTGGTCCCGGTGATCGCGAAGATCGGAATCCGGCCGTCCTTGCCGCCTTTGAAGAGAAGATCGAGCACGGGCCGTGCGACGTTGCGGGCGCGCCCCGACGAGGGTTCGAGATGCATGCGGAAGCCAGGACCGGCATTCACCTCTATGATGCCGCCGCCGGTCTCGCTGACCGGCCGTGAGATGTCGGGACAGACGAAGTCGATCCCGGCAATGTCGAGACCGACGATCTGTGCCGCCCGCCTGGCGATCAGCGCGTTTTCGGGATGGATTTCTTCCGTCCGGTCGATCGCGGTCCCACCGGTGGAGAGATTGGCGGTGGGCCGCAAGAGCACCTTTTGGCCCGGCGCTGGAACGCTCGCCAGGGCGAGCTGCGATTTTGACAGGAAATGCTCGACGCATTCGTCGATTTCGATGCGGGTCAATACCGAGGAATGGCCCTCTCCCCTCCGCGGGTCGCGGTTCGTCTCCTCGACGAGCTCGGCGACAGAACTCCGGCCATCGCCGACCACATGGGCCGGAACCCTCTCGGCGAGCGCCACCACCTTTCCGCCGATCACCAGGATCCTGTGGTCCGAGCCGACGAAATGCTGCTCGACGATAACGCTACGGCTGTGTTCTCGCGCCTGTTCGAAGCCCCAGCGGACCTCGTCTTCTGTTGCCAGACCGATGTTGACGCCGCTTCCATGATTGCCATCGAGTGGTTTGGTGACCACGGGGTAGCCCAGCCGTGCTGCCGCCGCGACTGCGTCCTGCGCCGATCGCACCAGCTCCCCGCGTGGCACCGGCAGGCCGGCCTGTTGCAGCAGGAATTTGGTCAGGTCCTTATCCGAGGCGATCTCGGTCGCAATCTCGGAAGTGAGGTCGCTGCAACTGGCGCGGATGCGCTTCTGATGCTTTCCGTGACCAAACAGCACGAGGCTGCTGTCGTCGATCCGCGCCGCCGGAATGCCTCGCCTCTCGGCCTCGCGCACCAAGGAAGCAGTCGTAGGCCCCAAGGCACGCTCGGCGGCCAGAAGCTTGAGCTGCTGCAGCCTGGCTGCGAACTCGAATGGCCCCTGCGTTTCCGCAATGTCGCCGAGCCCCTCGACACCATGGAGATTGGCCGGCAGCAGGCTGTCCACCAGTTCGAGCGCGACGCGCCCGGCGAGCAGCCCGACAAGCTCGTCCTTGTAGGCGAACATGACGTTATAAGTGCCCGGACTGCCTTTGACCGACCGTGTCTTTCCTCGTGTCACCCGGTGACCGAGCATGCTCTGCAGTTCCAGGGCGACATGCTCGACGACGTGGCCGAGCCAGGTTCCTTCCTGCATGCGGCGGACGAAGCCGCCGGCGGCGCCATAGCTGCAGCCATGGCCCGCAAGGCCGGGCAACAGTCGGACGATTTGTTCGGAAAACCCGGGCAGTTTGTCTGTCGGGAACGCCTCAAGGGCTCCGAGGTCGATCCGAATCTGGACCATTGGCGTCATGCTATAGAGGTGCGGCCCGCGAAACACGCGGGCGTCCACGACGCGGATAGGGCGAAAACGCGAGGCGCCCCGATGAATTTCTTGGTCCGACATAGTCCGTTTCTCCTGACTAACTCCGCAACATCCGGAGGATCGGTTAGTTCCCGGCCTTTCAGCCCAAATATTTTTGCAGGAGAGAGAAACAAAAGTGGCCGTTAACATATGTTGGACCAAGAACACCCTCTGGTCATCTCGGCCACGTGCGGTCGCTGTTCTGAGGGCTACTTATCTCTCGGGACGAGGCGGGCCAGGCATTCGCTCGTTTTCACAAGCATTCGCCGGGCACATCGCGGCCGTTGAGCTAGTGCCCGGCTTTAGCTCATGGCGACCCATTGTGCGGGTCCAGCACTGAGGCATTAATCTTCAGCACGCCTTCGGCACCCGGGAACATTTCCAGACGCGTCAGGTTTGGAACCATCCTTGCACCGGAACTACAGCCATGCAGAGTCGAAAATCGGTGAAGGCCGCGCTCGTCAAGGAGATCGACGCGGTCCGCCTTCGTATCTCGCTGCTTGAAAGCGAGCTATGCAGAGATGGCAGACCCAGGCAAATTGGATGGCGTTCAGGATACGAACTGAACGCCCACAAAGCCCGCCTTGCTCGACTGGAGACCGTGCTTGCCCACTATCCGTCGGCACCGACGGCCCGGGCATCGAAACAGCAACAGCTTGAGTTGCGCGCAAGGCAACCAAGTAATTTTGGGGAAACGCCATGGCTGACAGACCCTCAATCAGAACTCCGCTAGCTCGAGTGCGGGGCCTTGGATCGGCGAAACACGGAACCGAAACGTTCATGCTGGAGCGGCTGACATCTGCTGCCCTGTTGATCCTTGTCATTTACATCGTCGCGGTCGTTATAATGCTGGTCGGTGAGCCTCGAGACGCCGTCCTCAGCGTCGTAGGATCGATCTATGTCGCGCCAGCCCTTATTGGCTTCATTCTCGTAAGCTGCGTTCACATGCGGCTTGGAATGCAATCGATCATCGAAGATTACTGCCATGCCACCGTGCTCAAATCGCTTCTTCTGATCGCCAATTGGTTATTCTGCTGGGCAGTCGCGCTCGCAAGCTTGTTCGCTGTGCTGTTAATCAGCTTCAGATAGCGATCCGGTTCTCAGCTGCAGCCAACGTCTGCCACCGGCAGGCTGAAGTTCGCCTCAGCGGCGAACCGGGCTGGCTTGCGCACAGGAGTTCGACAACCCGGCCTCATCTGATTTGCGGCAGCCTGTCCCATTGATGGAAAGGGGGTGGAGAGGTCAGCTCCCACTCCAATGTGGTAGCTCCTGGCCCCCATGGGTTCATGCCGGCGGCTCTTTGCCGGTAGAAAGCTTCCAAGATGCCGAAGAGGAAAATCACGACACTCGCGGCCGACAGGTACGATCCATACGAGGACACCATGTTCCAGCCGGCGAATGCGTCGGGATAGTCGACATAGCGACGCGGCATGCCCGCCAATCCAAGGAAGTGATGGGGGAAGAAGACGAGGTTCACGCCGACGAAGGTCGTCCAGAAATGGACCCCAGCCAGAAGCGGATTGTAGAGATATCCCGTCATTTTCGGAAACCAGTAATACCAGCCCGCGAAGATGCCGAAGATCGCTCCCAGTGAAAGTATGTAGTGGAAATGCGCGACGACGAAGTATGTGTCGTGCAGTTCACGGTCGAGGCCGGCATTTGCGAGTTGAACGCCCGTCACCCCGCCTACGGTGAACAGGAATATGAAGCCGAGGGCCCAGAGCATCGGCGTCCGCAGGCCGACCGAGCCGCCCCACATGGTTGCAATCCAGGAGAACACTTTTATCCCGGTTGGCACTGCGATCACCATCGTGGCGAAGGTGAAGTAGCGCTGCGTGTCGAGGCCTATCCCGCTGGTGTACATATGGTGGGCCCAGACGACGAAGCCGATCACCCCGATCGCCACGATTGCGTAGACCATCCCGAGATACCCGAAGATCGGCTTTCGCGAGAAGGTCGAGATCACCTGGCTGACGATGCCGAACGCCGGCAGGATCATGATGTAGACTTCCGGGTGGCCGAAGAACCAGAAGAGATGCTGGTACAGCAGCGGGTCGCCTCCGCCGTCCGGCGCGAAGAACGTGGTTCCGAAATTGCGATCAGTCAGGAGCATGGTGATGGCGCCGGCCAGCACCGGCAGAGCCAGCAGCAGCAGGAAGGCGGTGATGAGGATCGACCACACAAACAGGGGCATCTTGTGCAGGGTCATCCCCGGCGCGCGCATGTTGAAGATGGTGGTGATGAAGTTGATGGCTCCCAGGATCGAGGAGGCGCCCGCAATGTGCAGAGACAGGATGACCAGATCCACGGCGGGACCGGGATGGCCGGAGGTCGACAGCGGCGGGTACAGGAACCAGCCGGTCCCAGGGCCATAGCCGCCGGGGACGCTGGGCATGAAGATCGACAATAAAAGCAACATCAATGCCGGCGGCAGCAGCCAGAACGAGATGTTGTTCATGCGCGGGAAGGCCATGTCGGGGGCGCCGATCATGATCGGAACCATCCAGTTGGCGAAGCCGCCGATCAGGGCGGGCATCACAGTGTAGAAGATCATGATCAGCGCGTGGGCCGTGGTGAAGACGTTGTAAAGCTGCTTGCCGGCGTCGATCGCCGCGTCGCCCTGGTAACCGTAGATCATCGACGCCAGTCCGGGGAAAAACTGGATCCCGGGTTGCTGCAGCTCGATTCGCATGCTCACCGACAAGAGCATGCCGATCACCCCCGCGATGAAAGCGAAGACCAGATAGAGTGTGCCGATGTCCTTGTGGTTGGTCGAAAACAGCCATCGGGTGATGCCGCTCGGCTGATGGCCGTCGAGACCGCCCGGATCTGCCGCCGTATATTCGTTCATGACCTTCTCCGCTTGAGCCGTCCGTCGCCAGCATCGAACCGTGCTGGAACTTGATTGTTCCCTCCACCGAACCGACAGCCAGGAACATTCCACGGAAGCCGCTGTTAGGTTCCGCGCGGCCGACCCTGCGCGGCTGAGGATCGACGTCCATGCTGGCGATAATTGCTGCGACACTGGTTCTGACGACGGTGGTTGGTGGGCTGATATCCGCCTTCTGGCTCGAGGCGCGTCATGGTCTCCATGACCCCATGCCGCCGGACATGTCGGTGCGCAGGCAACTGAACGCCCCGGCCTGGAGCCGGTGGTCCTGACATGGACGCGATCACCGCGACACTCGACCCGAGAACGCGAGCCGGCTGGCTGCTGCTCGGCTTCGCGCTCGGCGGTTTCTTCGACGGCATCGTCCTGCATCAGATCCTGCAATGGCATCATCTTCTCTCGGGCGTCGCCGATCCGGTGGGTTCCGACCTGCGCTTCCAGATCATGGCCGACGGCCTCTTCCATCTTTTCATGTATGTGCTCGCCGTCGCCGGCACGGTGCTGCTGGTGGCCGCGAGGGCGGCCGGCACGCGGCCCGGGACCACCACGGAGATCCTGCGGCTCGCCTTCGCCGGGTTCGGCGTCTGGCATGTCGTCGATGCCGTCGTGTTTCACTGGCTGCTGGGTCTGCACCGGATCAAGATGAACAGCGACTTGCCGCTCGCCTGGGATATTGCGTGGCTGGTCATCTTCGGCATCGTGCCGCTTGTGTTGGTGCTGGTGCTGCCCAACCGCGGCGGACCGGCACGCGGTGCTTCGGCAGCGCTTACCAGCATCGTCCTGCTCGCGGGATTGGCAGCCGGCGCCGGCCCGTTCTTCAACGGTGCCGCCAATTCCATCATCGTCTTTCGGGCCGGGATGGAACCGGCGGCGATGATGCGGGCCGTTGAAGTCGCCGACGCCCATCTCAAATGGGTCGACGCCAGCGGCGCCATCTGGGCGGTCGACCGCGTCTCATGGCGCGGGTTGGTATCCCTTCACGCGCGCGGCGCCCTTGTGGTCAGCACGACGCCTGTCATTGCCGGATGCCTCGCCTGGACCGATGCCGCCGGAATGAGCAGTAGCTCCAGCCAGCAGCGAGGCACTCCTGCCAGGCTATGACTTCCGGACAGGGATAGGGGAGTATCAAGCATGCAGTTCGCCACCGAGAGCAGCCACGGCCGGAGCCTGACACCGCGTATCGTCGTGGTCGGCGGAGGCTTTGCCGGTCTGGAGGTTGCCAAGGCGCTCGGCAAGGCGGAAATCGGAGTGACGATCATCGACCGCCACAATCACCACCTGTTCCAGCCCTTGCTCTATCAGGTTGCAACCGCCGCCTTGTCGGCGCCTGATATCGCCGAGCCCATCCGCAAGATCCTGGGCCGCTATCCCTCGGTTCAGGTCCTCTTCGGCGATGTCACCGAGATCGGCACCGAGGCCAGGATACTGGTGCTGGCCGATGGGACCACGGTCCCCTACGACATCCTGGTCTTGGCCACCGGTTCGCAGCCATTCTATTTCGGCCAGGAGAGCTGGGCTCGGGTTTGTCCCGGTTTGAAGACCATCGAGGACGCGCGCACGATCCGGTCACGGCTGCTGCTATCGTTCGAGCACGCGGAACGGACCACCGATCCAGTCGAGCAATCCCGGCTGATGACGATCGCCATTATCGGCGGCGGCCCGACCGGTGTCGAACTGGCGGGCTCGATCGCCGAACTCAGCCGGCACACACTGGCGCGCGACTTCCGCAACATCCGGCCCGAGAAGACAAGGATCATACTGGTAGAAGCCGGCGAGCGTCTGCTCGCCGGATTCGCCGCGGAGCTTTCCAGATATGCACGTCTGCGCCTTGAAAGCCTTGGCGTCGAGGTCGCGCTCGGCAACCGGGTCGAGGCGATCGAAGCGCATCAGATCACCGTCGGCGGCCAGGTGATCCCGGTGGCCTTGACGCTCTGGGCCGCCGGGGTGGCGGCTTCTCCGCTGGTCGCCCAGCTTGGTGTCGGGCTCGACCGCGGCGGTCGAGTGAAGGTCGAATCCGACCTGCAGGTCGTCGGCCATCCCGATGTCTTCGCGCTTGGCGACGTCGCACTGGTCCTCGATGGGAACGGCCAGCCATTGCCAGGTCTTGCCCAGGTCGCCAAGCAGCAGGGCGAGCACCTCGGCATGGCACTGGCACGCCGGATAGATACTGGCGACACGCTGCCGGCTTTTGCCTTCAGCAATCGAGGCAACACGGCCATTGTCGGCCGCCACGCTGCCGTGTTCGAATCGGGCAGGCTGAAACTGAAAGGCTGGTTCGCCTGGTCTGCCTGGGCGCTCATCCATGTTTATCTGCTCGTCGGTTTTCAGCACCGCGTTCAGGTCTCGATCCAGTGGCTCTGGCGCTACCTGACCTATGAGCGTGGCGCCCGGCTTATCGCCGAGGAACGAGTCGAACCGGGTTCAACATCGTCGCCGGGAGCGGCCCCGAGAGAGCCGCTGCCAACCAAGGCAGACGCCGCCCCGGCATTGCACGCCCGCACTGACTAGATTGCCGGGTGCTCAGTTCGGAGACAGTGGCGATGCGGGGGTCAGCTCTGGATTCCGCCACGGCCCGTCGTCCCACGGCAGCCCGAACCTCGAAAATCGAGGCGGGTGGTTCCCAGCTTGTATCCGGTGCCGGCCTGATGGATCCGGATGGCACCAACGACGTTGCGTCCCTATATGAACAAATGAACACAGGCTCCTCGAAACGGGATCTGTTGAACCCCTCCTCTTCAGAGACAGCTCGTCATGACGTCACCTGCGACTGCTGAACAAACCCCGGTCATTCAGATGGGGCTTCCCGCCCTGAGCAACAGCTATGCGCAACTGCCGGAGCGCTTCTTCGCGCAAACACATCCGAAGCCGGTGTCCGAACCGCGGCTGATCCGGTTCAACCGGCCCCTCGCCGAGGAACTCGGGCTCGATGCCGACCTGCTTACCAGCCCGGATGGAGTGGCGATGCTGGCCGGCAACAAATTTCCGGAAGGCTTGCAGGCAATCGCCCTGGCTTATGCGGGCCACCAGTTCGGAAGCTTCGTGCCTCAGCTCGGCGACGGGCGCGCTCTGCTGCTTGGCGAAGTGGTGGACGTCAACGGCATTCGCCGTGACATCCAGCTGAAGGGATCCGGACCAACGCGGTTCTCGCGCAACGGCGACGGCCGCGCCGCACTCGGCCCTGTCCTGCGCGAATATGTCGTCAGCGAAGCGATGGCGGCGCTCGGCATTCCGACGACGCGAAGCCTTGCGGCGGTGCTCACCGGCGACCCGGTCTATCGCGAGGTCCGGCTGCCCGGCGCCGTCCTGACACGGGTGGCGGCAAGCCATATCAGGATCGGCACGTTCCAATATTTCGCCGCGCGCCACGACACCGAGGCGCTCAAGATCCTGGCCGACTATGCCATTCAGCGTCACTTCCCACAGCTGGCGGGGGAAGCACGGCCGTACCGGGCTTTGCTGGAGGCCGTTGTCGCCGCACAGGCGGATCTGGTGGCGCGCTGGATGCTGGTCGGCTTCATCCATGGCGTCATGAACACCGACAACATGTCGATCTCGGGCGAGACGATCGACTATGGCCCATGCGCCTTTATGGACGCCTATGACCCCAGCGCGGTGTTCAGTTCGATAGACCGCGCCGGCCGCTATGCCTATGCCAACCAGCCTCGTGTCGCCACATGGAACCTTGCGCGCTTTGCCGAGACCCTGCTGCCGCTCATGAGCACGGACGAGAATGAAGCAGTGTCTGAAGCGGAAGAGGTGCTGAGGTCGTTCCAGGCCTCTTATGAGGCTGTGTTGCAGCGCGGCTTCCGCAGAAAACTCGGACTGCTGACCGAAGCGGAAGGCGACTTGCAGCTCGCTGCCGACTGTCTGGATGTGCTGGCTCGCGGCGAAGCGGACTTTACGCTCGGCTTCCGGCGCCTGGGCGATGACCTCGACGCTGCGGACGGCCAAGGCACGGCGCGGCAGTTGTTTAAGGATCCAGGCTCATTCGATGCCTGGTCGGCGCGGTGGCGCCAGCGCATTGCAAGCGAAGCAGCCGACACGGCCACGCGCCGGGCGGCCATGCAATCCGTCAATCCCAAATTCATCCCCCGCAATCATCGCATCGAGGCGATGATCCAGGCGGCGTTGGGCGGCGACTTCACACCGTTCGAGGAGATCCTGGCAGTCGTCAGCCGTCCCTTCGATGAGCAGCCGGGAATGGAACGCTATGCTGAGCCGCCACGCCCGGATGAGCGCGTCCTGCAGACATTCTGCGGTACCTGAGACATTCGTGATGGTCGCTTAACATGTGCAAATGCGGAAGACCCATTTGCAAGCTATCGTCACGGGTACTCTCGTAAGGGCTGAGCTATGACGATCATAGAATTGGCATTCGAATTGCTGGCACGGAAGCTCGTAGACCGTACCGGAATATCAGACGAAGATGCTCGAGACCTTGTCGCAGCCATGGGAGCTGACTGGTCATCGCTCGTGCGAGCAGCGAGGGCGATCAAAGAGACTTAGGTCTTTTGACGTCGTTTTAGCTGCCACCAGCTGCGGGGAGAGCGGACCAGAGGCTGCTGCCGCGATCCAGGCGCGACACCGCGCTCGTCACCGATCATGTCAGCAACGTGGTCAAGCACTGTATTTCGGTCGCTCCAAATCGACCGGATACAACACGCTGCTCTCCTGAAAGCCACTGTGGCCGCTACGCAAGTCGCCGGAAGCTCGAAATAAACTGCGATAGCAGCCCAGGCTTAGGATTTATATTGCGGGCCCGCACCACTGGCGGGGCGACGCGGGCGGGCCGCTGCCGTTCGTTGAAATCCGCGTTGGGAGTCAGATTCCGTCGGCACCGAAATCACAGGTGCTGACGAAGCAGACGGAACTTCCCCCCACGATCACGGTTTTGAGTCACGATACCAACCCAAGGAGATGCAGATGTCGAGCAAAATGCCGCCCGTGCCGCCTGAGAACCAGAGCCAGAAGGGTCGAGGAGAAGGGCGACAGGTTAGCCACGATGATGCCCAGCACGGCACTCACGGAGCGCCGGATCCGGAGCGCCAAGGGCAGCAAGCCAACACCAAGGTCAACACCACTCATCAGGGCCGTCAGCAGGATCGGTGATCATGTCCACATCGAAGAAACACCCGAACACGATCCGGCAGGGCGGGCCAGGCGCATCGCACGAGAACGCCAGAAAACCCCTGCAGGTCAACAAACCCCCGGCGGATGAAGACCGTCGATCCAAAAGCCGAGTTTCAGGGGGTGGCGGTGAAAAGGACAGTCATCATTCGCACAATCCAGCCAAGAAGGGTAGCAACAGTTGAACCCACGGCTTTGTGAATGATTGTGCTAAAGCGCGCCGCGTGTGCATGTCATTGTCTCACAACCGAGCCTTTTTTTGAGTGACATGCATAGCCGGACCAGGGTGAGGATCAGCGAGTCGAGACGCCCGGAAAAACCGGAGGCCGTGGGCCCGCACCACTGGCGGAGCGATGCGGGCCCGGCCAAGGGTTACGGCCCTCGACCAGCAGCGAGGGGCTCGCTGCCGCATGCAGAACAAGCCCCGTAATTTCAGGTTCCGCTAATATACAAAAAAGCCGGCCACCTTTCGGCAGCCGGCCAGTTCCAACAGAACAAGGGAACGTGCACTGATGGGGCAGTGCAACGCCCGAAGTGTTTCGAGGCGACGATGTTCCACCGGAAATCCACAGATTCGCCGTTTCGATCTACATTGGCCGGATTGAAAGATCTTTGACGATCTCTCCCAAGTTCTCGCGGAGCCCGGTCCGACGTGTGGCGCCCTGTCTGCGCCTTGGCTCTCTATGCGGCCAGCAAGCTCATCCTTGAAGAATGCCCGCCGCGACTGCCGCGCGCGTCAAACACCGGCGTGCAATTGGTCGAGCGCGCGGCAGACCGGGGACGCGTCAAGTCGAGCGTCGGTCGACGTAGGTGTAGACGCCGGCCCCAATGGCGACCGCGCCGACCGTGATCACGATCGATGGCGCGCCCATCAAACTGGCAAAGACCGCCCAGATGAGGGCGATGACGATAGCGCCGAGTGTTCCCAGGATCAGTCTCGGCATTGTCTACCCCTCCACGTTCGGGCCGCCTGTGGATGGTCGTCACCCACCGGTCATGCGAAACGCCGCATGAAAGCACAGTGTGGCCCATGAGGTGAAGGGCCGCGCCGGAATACTCCGGTGCGGAAAAGATGATGCCCGCGCCGCCAAAGCCCGGGTGTTCAATAGCCAAATGGCTGGACCGGCGCCTAGCGCCTCAGCGCGTGGACTTCCGCCATGCTTTCGCCGCCCATCGGCAGGGCCATGTCATCATCGAGCAGCCGGGTGATGCGGGCAAAGCCCGTAAACGCCTTCCTGGCTGCTTCGGCCGACATTCTGCCCGACAGGGCCGCGGAGCAGCAATTCACGGCGCACTGATACACAGGCCCACGCCGTCCCAATGGCCATTTCTGCAAAAAGACCATCGCTTCGGCAACGCTATCGACTTCCTCGACGGGGTGTCCCTGCCCGCGCGCAATGCGCACGGGCGTAAAGAAATGCAAGCGGTCCATTTTGTTCTCTCCCTGGTCGGCCGCAGCGCGAACCAACCCTACTAAATTCGCGGATGGCGCGTTTGTTCCGCTTATTGCAAAAAAATCTGCGCTGGTGGGCTTGGGTTGCCGACGCCCGCTTTTGTCCGGAACGTTAGGCCGGCTGATGCATTTCGCTCTCGTGATTGCCTTGAGGGACACGTTCAAACCATGCGCATAGCCCATGTCGCCCCTTTGCACGAATCGGTGCCACCCCTTCTCTATGGCGGCACCGAGCGCATCGTTTCCTATCTGACCGAAGGGCTGGTCGAACTCGGCCATGAGGTGACGCTGTTCGCCAGCGGCGACAGCCGGACGTCGGCCAGACTGATACCAGGTCGCGAACGCGCGCTACGCCTCGATCCGCGCCCGCTGAAATCGGACACGGCGGCGCATCTTGCGATGCTTGCCGATGTGAGGAACCGAGCCCACGACTTTGATATCATTCATTTTCATCTCAGCCATTTCCTGCATTTCTCGTTCTTCGAGACCATGCCGGACAAGACGGTGACAACGCCTCATGGCCGGCTCGATTATGTCGATCTGGCGCCAGCCTATGAGCGTTTTCCGCGCTTTCCGCTGATCTCGATCTCGCATAGCCAGAAGACCGGGCTTGCGAATGCCAATTGGCTGGCCACCATCCATCACGGGCTGCCGACGGGTCTCTATCAGCCGACCTTCGAGACGGCGGCAGGCGAACCATACCTCGCCTTTCTCGGCCGGCTTTCGCGCGACAAGCGGCCGGACCGGGCCATCGACATCGCCTTGCGCTCGGGCATGAAACTCAAGCTGGCGGCCAAGATCGGCGACGATGATCGCGCCTATTTCCATGAGACGATCGAGCCGTTGATCGATGGCGACCGCATCGACTATGTCGGCGAGATCGCCGAGAGTGAGAAGACTGAATTCCTCGGCAATGCCGCTGGTCTGCTGTTTCCGATAGACTGGCCCGAGCCGTTCGGCCTTGCCGCGATCGAGGCGATGGCGTGCGGTACGCCAACCATCGGCTGGAACTGCGGTGCGTTGCCGGAAGTCATCGACCATGGCGTTACCGGATTTGTCGTCGATTCTCTCGACGCCGCGGTCGCCGCGGTGCCGGCCTTGCTGCAACTCGACCGGCGAAAGGTGCGCGCCGTCTTCGAAAGTCGGTTCTCCGCCAACAGGATGGCGCGCGACTATCTCACTGCCTATGCGCGTCTCATCGGCGCCCCGGCTGAATCGAAAGCGTCGTGAACGACGGCGGACGTTCCGAGCCCGAAACAGAGATTTGTGACTGATGACCGAACTTGACGAGCGCAAGCTCGACCCTGCCGTGGCCCTTGCCTCCCTGGACGAAACCGCGCCGCGCGAGCCGCACCGGCTGTTTGCCCTAAAGCAAGGCGACTGTTTTGCCGTGGCCGATGCCTACGGCGATATCAGGGGTGCGGGCGACGGTTTCTTCCGTGACGACACCCGGGTGCTGTCGGAGTTCAGGCTCACCGTCGGCGGCCGGCAGACATCGCTGCTCGGCGCCTCGCTCAGCCAGGACAATGTGCTGTTCACCAGCAATATGACCAATTTGCCGATGCAAAGCGTCGGTGGCCGCGACATCCCGCAGGGCGCCATCCATATCGAGCGCGTCAGGCTGTTGTGGCAGGACCGGCTGTTCGAGCGCATCACCCTTTCCAACTACAGCCAGGAGCATTCGGCAATCCGCGTCTCGCTGCATTTTGCCGCCGATTTCCGCGACATGTTCGAGGTGCGCGGTTCGACCCGGCCGAAGCGCGGAATGGCGCATGCAGCGGAGATCGCGCCTGCCTCGGTGCTGCTGCGCTATGACGGACTGGACGGGCTGGCGCGGGTGTCGGCGATCTCGTTCTCGCAGCCGCCAGACCAGTTGAGCGCCGAGCGCGCGGATTTCCTCATCGCAGTGACCAAGCGCAGCAGCAAGATGCTTTACGTCGAGGTCGGCGCGGAACTGACCGAAACGCCCGACCGCGACCGCTTCCGGGCGGCCGCGGCGCGCGCCCGTTTCGGCATGCGGGCCAAGCGCCGCCATGGCGCGACGGTGCACAGTTCGGGTCGCGTCTTCAACGATTGGGTCGAACGCGCCCGCGCGGATGTCGCCTTGCTGACCACCGAGTTGTCGACCGGCCCCTACCCCTATGCCGGCATCCCCTGGTTTTCGACGGCCTTCGGCCGTGACGGCGTCATCTCGGCGCTGCAGATGCTATGGCTCAACCCCGGCCTGGCGCGCGGCGTGCTTGCCTTCCTCGCCCAGCACCAGGCGACCGAGACATCGCCTTTCAGCGACTCGCAGCCCGGCAAGATCATGCACGAGACGCGCAAGGGCGAGATGGTGGCTCTGCAGGAATTGCCTTTCGGCCGCTACTATGGCGGCGTCGATACCACGCCGCTCTACATCCACCTCGCTTGCGCCTATGCCGAGCGCACCGGCGACATGGACTTCATCGCCAGCCTGTGGCCGTCTCTCTGCGCCGCCGCCAAGTGGACGGAAGAGGCGAGCCGCGCAACCGGCTTCGTCACCTATCAGCGCGCCGCCGAATCCGGCCTTGCGAACCAGGGCTGGAAGGACAGCTTCGACTCGGTCTTCCACGCCGACGGCCGCATTCCCAAGGGGCCGATCGCGCTGGTCGAAGTACAGGGTTATGTCTTCGCCGCCTTCAGGGGGCTTGCCGCTCTCGCCCGCCGCCGGGGCGAGTTCGCGCAGGCCGAGCACTGGGAAAATCGCGCCGAAGAGATGCGGATCGCCGTCGAGCGTGATTTCTGGCTGGATGATCTCGGCTTCTATGCGCTGGCGATCGACGGCGCCGGCGAGCCGTGCAAGGTGCGCACGTCGAATGCCGGACACCTGCTCTATGTCGGCCTGCCCGAACCGTCGCGGGCGAAGATGGTCGCCGACCAGTTGCTTTCGGCTTCCTTCCACTCCGGCTGGGGGGTGCGAACGCTTTCCGACGATGCTGTGCTGTTCAACCCGATGTCGTACCACAATGGTTCCATCTGGCCGCATGATACGGCGATGTGCGGCGCCGGCCTGGCGCGGTTCGGCGAGCGTGACAGCGTGGTGCGGCTGATGAGCGGCACGTTCGAATCCGCCGTGCACTTCAACATGCGGCTGCCGGAACTGTTCTGCGGCTTTACCCGCTCGCCGGGTGAAGCACCGATCGCCTACCCCGTCGCCTGCCTGCCGCAAGCCTGGTCCGCAGGCTCGGCCTTCATGCTGATGCAGGCGTGCCTCGGTCTGGAAATCGACGGCTGGAACGGCGAAATCCATGTGACCCGACCCCGTTTGCCGATCGGCATCGATACGCTGACGCTCAGGCATCTGGGTGTCGGCGAAAAGAGGGTCGATCTTACCTTTCAGCGCGTCGGCGACCGCGTCGTCGCCTTTCTCGCCGACCGCCATGAGGGGCTGGTTCCGCTGATCGTGCGGACATGATCGGAACGGCTTTCAACGGGAACCGATCCCAGGGTTTGTGCGTTGCAAAAAACACAGGTTCTCACGGGCGATCGTCGGCTGCGAACACTCAAATTGAACCATGAAGAAAAAGGCCCTGACGGCCAAAATTGAGTTGAATTGGAATGACTGATTATGGCATGGCCCTGCTCTGGGTCTTGATCCTTGCAAGCCTTGGCCTTTCGATTCTAGCCGTTCTGTTATCGATCTCCAGGCAACGTCGTAGCCATAGCTTGACGGTTGCACCGACTGCCGGCGAGGACGTCGCATCGGAAGCGACGCGCAAGGTTTTGCGGGAGTTCGAGAAGAATGGACAATCTCCCGACGCGGCGCTGGTGAACTGGTCGCCCGACACCTTGCGCAAGATACTTGCCGACGACCTGCCGGACGCGCAGGTCATCGTCGTCTCGAACCGAGAACCCTATATCCACAACATCAAGGACGACGGCGTCGAGCTTCTGGTGCCGGCCAGCGGCCTGGTGTCGGCGCTTGAGCCTATCACCCGCGCCTGCAGCGGCACCTGGATCGCCTATGGCGGCGGAACGGCGGATCGTCTGACGGTCGATAGCAACGATCGGGTTCAGGTGCCGCCGGACAATCCGTCCTATACGCTGCGCCGCGTGTGGCTGAGCGACGACGAATATCAGGGCTACTATCTCGGCTTTGCCAATGAAGGGCTTTGGCCGCTCTGCCATATCGCCTTCACCCGGCCGGTCTTCCGTGCCTCGGACTGGGAGGCCTATGAGGTCGTCAACCGCAAATTCGCCGATATGGTGGTTGCCGAGGCGCGCAATGAGCGGCCGATCGTGCTGGTTCAGGATTACCATTTCGCGCTCCTGCCGCGCATGATCCGCGAGCGCCTGCCGGAGGCGATCATCATCACCTTCTGGCACATCCCGTGGCCGAACTCCGAAGTGTTCAGCATCTGCCCATGGCGCGAACGCGTTCTTGATGGACTGCTCGGGAGCTCGATCATCGGCTTTCACACCCAGTTTCATGCCAATAATTTCACTGAAAGCGTAGACAGGTTCCTGGAAAGCCGGATCGAGCGCGCCGACGCCGCGATCTCGTATGGCGGGCGGACGACACTGGTGCACGCCTATCCCATCTCCATCGAATGGCCGGCCGAACTCCTGGCCAAACTGCCACCGGTCGAGGAAAGCCGCGCCCGCCTGCGTGAGCAGTTCGGCCTGTCGGCGGACGTCAAGCTGTGCGTCGGCGTCGAGCGCCTGGACTACACCAAGGGCATCCTCGATCGCTTCCATGCGCTGGACGAATTGTTTACGCGCCACCCCGAGTGGATCGGCAAGGTAGTGTTCCTGCAGATTGCTGCCCCAAGCCGCGGCACGCTGCCGGCGTACCAGCAATTGCACGATGAATGCCTGCGTTATGCCAACGAGCTCAACCAGCGCTACGGTCATGACGGCTACAAGCCCGTGGTCATGGTGGCTGAGCACCATTCGCAGCAACAGGTCTATGAGATCTATCGCGCCGCCGACATCTGCATGGTCACCAGCCTGCATGACGGCATGAACCTCGTAGCCAAGGAATTCGTCGCCGCGCGTGACGACGAACAGGGCGTGCTGTTGCTCAGCACGTTTGCCGGCGCGTCGCGCGAACTGCTGGAAGCACTGATCGTCAATCCTTACGACGCGGCGATGATGAGCCAGGTGCTGCTGCAGGCGCTGACCATGTCACCGGACGAACAACGCGAGCGCATGCGCCCGATGCGCGAAATAGTGCGCGACAACAATGTCTTTCGCTGGGCCGGCAGCATGCTGCTCGATGCGGCGCGCCTGCGCAAACGCGGCGACCTCGAAAGAGCGACAAGTGTCGCCGAGCGGCCCGCAAACACCGGCAGCAACATCGTCTCACTGTTCGACCGCATGCGGAAGGTGGCGTCATGAATAGCCTGTCGAAAGCACCGGGCCTGCCAACCGCACCCGACCTGCCGGAAGGACAATGGGCGCTTTTCCTCGACATCGACGGCACGTTGCTGGAGCACGCCGCGCACCCCGACGCCGTGTCCGTGAGCGACGAACTGCGCAACCTCCTCGGCGCCGTCGACAAACGGCTGGACGGCGCCGTCGCCTTTATCACCGGCCGCTCGGTCGAGGGCGCCGACCGCCTGTTTCATCCGTTGAAGCTGCGTGTTGCCGGTCTCTATGGGCTGGAACACCGGCTGACGCCGGACGGCCCGGTCGTTACCGCCGATGCTCCCGCCGATATCGCTGCCCTTGCCGACGCCATCGAGGCCGAACTGGATGACGGCCTTGTTCATATCGAGCGCAAGGGTCCGATCCTCGCCATCCATACGCGTGCGGCGCCGCATCTGCTGGCCAGGGCAACGCATCTTGTCGAACAGGCTTTGACCGAGCTTCCCAAGGGCTATCGGGTTATCCCGGGCAACGCCGGCGTCGAACTCATGCCGCTCGAAGCGGCCAAGGGCGCTGCCGTGCGGCGTTTCATGGCAATCCCGCCCTTTGCCGGACGCCGGCCGGTGTTTCTCGGCGACGACACCGCCGACGAAAACGGTTTCGAGGCGATCAACGAGGCCGGCGGCATCTCGATCCGGGTCAAGCCGCGTGGGCCGACCGTGGCCCAATACAGGCTCGATGATGTCACCTGCGCGATAGCCTGGCTTGCCGCCAATTTCGACGCATCACCGGCCCTCAACCGCAAAGCGTCCTGATCCCTGCCGTCTGCGGGTCGAATCAAGATCGCCGCGATTGCGCCGACCTTCGCCAAAAGCCGATCGATAAGCGCTGTTCTCATTGAATATCTTTAAGGCCAAAGCCGGCAAATGGATTGCTTGCCGGTTCCCCTGCGTCAGGCATAACCTGCGCAGTCGACGCGTGAGGGCGCGTGCGGCATCAAGGGGAGGACATCGCAGTGACCATACAAGGCGCATCACCTGATCTATACAATGAGGATCTGGCTCCGGCCAAAGTCCGAAACTGGGGGCCGTTCTCGATCTTCAACGTCTGGACGTCGGACGTCCACAGCCTCTGGGGCTATTATCTCGCCGCAAGCCTGTTCCTGTTTTGCGGCGGCTTCGTCAATTTCATCATCGCCATCGGCATCGGTTCGCTGATCATCTACGCGCTGATGAACATGGTCGGCTATGCCGGCGTGAAGACCGGCGTGCCCTATCCCGTGCTGGCGCGCGCGTCCTTCGGCATCTGGGGCGCCAACATTCCGGCCCTGGTGCGCGCCATCGTCGCCTGCTTCTGGTACGGCGCGCAGACGGCAGCGGCATCGGGCGCGATCGTGGCGTTGCTGATCCGCTCGCAATGGTTCGCCGATTTCAACGCCAACACGCATTTCCTCGGCCATACGGGTCTGGAAGTGATCTGTTTTGTGGTCATCTGGGCACTGCAATTGCTGATCATCCAGAACGGCATGGAAACGGTGCGCCGCTTCCAGGATTGGGCCGGACCGGCGGTGTGGGTGATGATGTTGATCCTGGCGATCTATCTCTGTGTAAAATCCGGGAGATTTGCCTTCACCAGCGACATCCCGATGGATGTGCTGCTCGACAAGACAAAGGATGCCGGCGTACCCGGAACCCCTGGCTCCTGGACGTCGCTGTTTGCGGTGGCGGCGATCTGGGTCACCTATTTCTCAGCGCTCTATCTCAATTTCTGCGATTTCGCCCGCTATGCCCCAGACAAGGCATCGCTGCGCAAGGGCAACATCTGGGGCCTGCCGATCAATCTCATCCTGTTCTCGCTGGTCGCCGGCGTGACCACCATCGCTGCCTTCGACGTCTATGGCGAAGTGCTTCTGCATCCCGACCAGATCTCGGCGAAATTCGACAGCTGGTTCCTGGCAGCGCTTGCAGCCCTGACTTTTGCCGTGGCAACGCTCGGCATCAATGTGGTGGCAAACTTCGTCTCGCCGGCCTTCGACTTCTCCAACGTCTTTCCCCGGCAGATCGACTTCAAGAAGGGCGGCTATATCGCGGCCGTGATCGCGCTGGTGCTTTATCCCTTCGCGCCGTGGGAAGGCAGTGCCGCGTCTTTCGTCAACGTCATCGGCGCGACGATGGGGCCGATCTTCGGGGTGATGATGGTCGACTACTATCTGATCCGGAAGGGCGAGGTCGACGTCGAGGCACTGTACCGCGAAGATGGCGAGTTCCGCTTCCAGGGCGGCTGGCACGTCAACGCCTTCATAGCCGCCGGCATCGGCGCCATCTTCTCCTCGGTCCTGCCGAACTTCACCAACTTGCTGCCGGCATGGTGGGGCGTTTATGGCTGGTTCTTCGGCGTCGGCATTGCAGGGGTCATCTACTACGTCCTTCGCACCGCCGCCCTTGGCGCAGGGGCCAGGACGGCCAAGGCGTGAAATGAGGGATAGGGAGTAGTCAGTAGTCAGTAGTCAGTAGTCAGTGGGAATAGTATAATCCCTACTCCCTACTCCCTACTCCCTACTCCCTACTCCCTACTCCCTACTCCCTACTCCACCATCTCAGCCAACCTCCGCACCGTGTTCCAGTTGCGTGCGGTGCCGATGCCCATGCGCTTGTGGTTCATGGCAGCGAGCAGCCGCGAGCTTGGCCGCTCGCGCGAAAAGACGACCCAGATGTCGCCGTCGACCGAAGCCACCCTCTCGTCCTCGGCGGCATAGGCCTGGAGCGCGGCCACACCATCCGCTGGCGCTAGCTTGCGCATCACCCGCACAGCCACCTGATTGCCTGCCTCGGCAGAGTCGGCCGGGAATGGGTTGCCGGCGGCAAGTTTCAGCCAATCCTCGGCAGTGCGCACGATGATGACGACATTGCGGCCGAAGGTTTTTTCGAAGGCCGTTTCCAGCCGCTGTTCCAGCTTGGCGATGCCAGTCGCCCGTGTCTCGAAGACCAGATTACCGGTCGCCACCAGGGTGCGCGGGTTCTTAAGCCCAAGCTGTTCAGCCATCGCCTTGAGGTCGGCCATAACGACCCGGCGGCCTTCGCCCAGGATGATGCTGTAGAGCAGCGCAACATAGGTCTGCATCAGATGCGGAACCTCACCGTGGCCCTAGACCAGTCGCGACTGGTCCACCGCGGCCGAGATGAAGCTGGCGAACAGGGGATGCGGCTCGAGCGGCCGGCTCTTCAGCTCCGGGTGATACTGGACGCCGATAAACCAGGGATGGTCGGGATATTCGACGGTTTCCGGCAGCACACCGTCGGGCGACATGCCGGCAAACACCAAGCCGCAATCCTCAAGCCGCTCCTTGTAGTCGATGTTGACCTCGTAGCGGTGGCGATGGCGCTCGGAAATCTGGGTGTCGCCATAGATGTCGGCGATCTTCGAACCCTTGGCGAGTTCAGCCTGATAGGCGCCGAGCCGCATGGTGCCGCCGAGATCGCCGGTTTCGCGGCGCTTCTCCAGCATGTTGCCTTTCAGCCATTCGGTCATCAGGCCGACGACCGGCTCGTCGGTCGGACCGAATTCGGTCGACGAGGCGTGTTCGACGCCCGCCAGCGAGCGCGCCGCCTCGATGCAGGCCATCTGCATGCCGAAGCAGATTCCGAAATACGGCACCTTGCGCTCGCGGGCGAATTTCGCCGCCAGGATCTTGCCTTCCGAGCCGCGCTCGCCGAAGCCGCCGGGCACCAGGATGCCGTGCACCTTTTCCAGCCACGGCGTGGGGTCTTCCTTCTCGAAAATCTCGCTCTCGATCCAGTCGAGCTTGACCTTGACGCGGTTGGCCATGCCGCCATGCGACAAAGCCTCGATCAGCGATTTGTAGGCATCCTTGAGGCCGGTGTATTTGCCGACAATGGCAATCGTCACCTCGCCTTCCGGATTGTGGATGCGGTTGGACACGGCCTGCCAGGGCTCCATGCGCGGCTTCGGCGCCGGATCGATACCGAAGGCGGCCAGCACTTCCGAATCGAGCCCTTCCTTGTGGTAAGCCATCGGCACGTCATAGATGTGGGGCACGTCGAGCGCCTGGATGACGGCACTTTCGCGCACATTGCAGAACAGCGACAGTTTTCTGCGCTCTTCCTTGGGGATGGCGCGGTCGGCGCGGACCAGCAGGATATCGGGCGCGATGCCGATGCCGCGCAGTTCCTTGACCGAATGCTGGGTCGGCTTGGTCTTCAGCTCGCCGGCCGTCGGGATGTAAGGCATCAAGGTCAGGTGGACATAGACGGCGTTGTTGCGCGGCAGATCGTTGCCGAGCTGGCGGATAGCCTCGAGAAACGGCATCGCCTCGATATCGCCAACCGTGCCGCCGATCTCGCACAGCACGAAATCATAGTCGTCATTGCCGTCGAGGACGAAATTCTTGATCTCGTCGGTGACGTGCGGAATGACCTGCACGGTGGCGCCGAGATAGTCACCGCGCCGTTCGCGCTCGATGATGTTCTTGTAGATGCGGCCGGTGGTGATGTTGTCCTGCTGGTTGGCCGAGCGGCCGGTGAAGCGCTCGTAATGGCCAAGATCGAGATCGGTCTCGGCGCCGTCATCGGTGACGAAAACCTCGCCATGCTGGTAAGGCGACATCGTTCCGGGATCGACATTGAGATAGGGATCGAGCTTTTTGATGCGTGCGCGATAGCCTCGCGCCTGCAAGAGAGCCCCAAGGGCCGCTGCAGCGATGCCTTTTCCAAGTGAGGAAACCACGCCGCCTGTGATGAATACATATCGCGCCATGGGAGTCATCGCTTAACGCGGCCGAATTGATTCCGCCAGAGAAAAAACCGCCGCTGAGGCTTTTTCCAGAGAAGGCGCGATAGTCCCGAGGTTCGAGACCGGTGTTTTGGTCAAAACAAAAGGGCCGGCAAAAGCCGGCCCTTTCGCCAGGTTTGTGAAAGCGTCAGATGATGACGACCTTGGTGCCGACCCTGACGCGGCTATAGAGGTCCATGACGTGCTCGTTGATCATGCGGAAGCAGCCATTGGAGGCGCTGGTTCCGATCGACTGCGGCGCGATGGTGCCGTGGATGCGCAGATGCGTGTCCTTCTTGCCGTCGTAGAGATAGATGGCGCGGGCGCCGAGCGGGTTCTGGCCGCCGCCGGGCATGCCGTCCTTGTACTGGCCATAATGCTTGGGTTCGCGCTTCTGCATGTCGAGCGTCGGGATCCAGCGCGGCCATTCCTGCTTGTCGCCAACGGCAACCTTGCCCTTGAACTGCAGGCCTTCGCGGCCGACCGCGATCGCATAGCGGCGGGCGGTGAAAGCCGATTCGACGAGGTAGAGGCGGCGCGCGCTGGTATCGATGACGATCGTACCCGGCTCATAGCCGCTGAATTCGACGTCCTGCGGCACGAATTCCGGCTTCACCTTGAACTGCTTCTTGGCTTGCCGCTTGGCGAGAGCCTGGTCGAGCGCGCGCGTTTCGGGGAGATAGGCAATCGACGAGGCAGAGGACGTGCCGCCGAACAGGCCGGCGAACAGTCCGCCACTCGTCGGCTTCTGGCCCGGGGCCTCGCTGCGCAATTCGCCATTGTTGCCGGTCAGCGCGATATTCATCGCTTCGGCCGGAAGCGGTTCGGCCGATTCGATCGGCTCGACCGGCGCGATCGGGTCAACCGGAGCGATGATCTTGGTGATCTTCTTGCCTGGCTTGGCGTCAGCGATCACCACCGGCTTGCCCTTGCTGGCCAGGAACGCCTGGCGCTGGGCGTCGGCCCTGGCTTTCGCCGCATCGCGCATCGCCACCTTGCGGGCCTCGAGCACCTTGACGCGGGCGAGATCCCTGTCGGCGGCGATCTTGTCTTCGAGCTTGCTGATCTGAGCCAGATCGTCCGGGCTCGGGTTTTTCTTCTTCTTGAGAAGCTTCAGCTGCGTCGCATCGCTCTTGGCGGCGACGTTGATGACAGCGGTTTTGCCAACCGCCTGCGGTGAGGTCATTGCCGGAGTGCCGGCGAAGGCCGCGGAGCTCATGCCGAATACGGCACAAAACCCCATGAAAATGAAGCTGCGAAGCTGCATGGCGAAGATCCGATCGTTCAATGCTTGTTGCCCACGGCGTCGCCCGGCGCCCCCCAAGGGCGCAGAAAGTGCCGCCGGCAATCTATAATCGAAGTGGCGTACGGGCCTCAAGCACGGGGTGCGGTCGAATCTTCGTGATCGTGTGCCATTTGCCGCGACTGTGTTGAAACAACAACAGATCGCGGCATCTGACCGTACCGACTACTGGTTCGGAACCTGCGGCGTGACCGGCAAGGTAACGCCATTGGTAGCCGGCGGCGCAGCCGAATCGGTTGCAGGTGGCGTCGCCGGAGATGGAGCCGTCGCCGGGGCTGTGGTGGCGGGAGCCGTCGCGGGCGGCGTCGTAGCGGCGCCGTTGGCCGCGGGCGCGGCCGGTGCGGTGTTGCCCGAAGGCGGCGTCGGCGCCGTCGTGCCGGGCAACTGATTGAGCACGCCGTTGCCGCTGTCGGCCGGCACGCGGTCGAGAATGTCGATCGGTTTTTCGCCATAGCGGGCAACGATCGAGAGTGTCAGCGACGTCACGAAGAAGGCCGCGGCCAGGATCGCTGTCGCCCGCGTCAGCGCATTGGCGGCGCCACGCGCGGTCATGAAACCGGAACCGCCGCCAATGCCGAGACCACCGCCTTCGGAGCGTTGCAGCAGCACGACGCCGACAAGGGCGAGCACGACCATGAGGTGGATGACGATCAGTACGGTTTCCATATTTTATCCTGGCAAGCCCTGCCGCTCCCTGGCGATCAGGGCCGGTGATTTGGAGGCGGCTCCATACAATGCTTTAACGGCATTTCCAAGCCCGTGGCCGGAATATGGGAAGCAATGCGCCCTTTGCAACGATTTCCGCCGAACTGCTGCGTTCATAAGTCGATGACCGAAATTCCGGGGCCTACGCGATATTCTGGTATGCCTCGGCGATGGCGAGAAAGTCGGACGCCTTCAAGCTGGCGCCGCCAACCAGCGCGCCATCGACGTTTTTGACGCCCAGCAGTTCGACAGCGTTGGACGCCTTGACCGAGCCGCCATAGAGGATGCGCATCTTGCCGGCCACGGCTGCGCCGAGCGCTTCCGCCAGTTTTTGGCGGATATGTGCGTGCGCCTCCGCCACGTCTTCGGCGGTCGGCGTCAGGCCGGTGCCGATAGCCCATACCGGCTCGTAGGCGATAACGGTGTTGGCGGGCGTTGCGCTCGGTGGCACCGAGCCGGCGACCTGCCGCGATAATACGTCGAGTGCTGTGCCCGCTTCGCGCTCGGCCTTGGTCTCGCCGATGCAGATGATGGCGACGAGCCCTGCCCGCCACGCCGCCGAGGCCTTGGCGAGGACGATGGCATCGTCCTCGCTGCGCTGTTCGCGGCACTCGGAATGGCCGACAATGACGTGGCTGGCGCCCGCATCCTTCAGCATCTCGGCTGAGACACAGCCGGTGAAGGCGCCGCTTTCCTTGATGTGGCAGTCCTCGCCACCGGCCCGCACCGGCGTGCGCGACAGGATTTCGACGGCGCGCGACAGCAAGGTCGCCGGCACGCAGACCAATGCTTCGGTCTCTGCGTCGAGCCCGCTCATGAAGCCGTTGCCGATCATCCTGAGCTCGTTCAGCGAAGCGCTGGTGCCGTTCATTTTCCAGTTGCCGGCAACGAGCGGTCGAATTCCTGGCGTCATGGGGATCTGGTTCTCCGGGCGACATTGGGGTCTCGCCCTCCCTATCAAAATCAGGCCACAAAGCAATCGACAGTGAGCCGGAAGGGCGCTATTGCGCTTGTTTCAGACTCGGGCGCACGCAAAACTGCGCAAAAATCGGAAGTAACAATGCTTGGTATATTGAGAAGCGCGGCAGGGACCTGGGTCGCGAAAGCCCTGCTGTCGCTGCTGGTGTTGAGTTTCCTTGCCTGGGGCGTCACCACGCGGATGACGGGCGGCTTCCTGGCCGGCCATCATGCGGTGATCACCGCCGGCAGCACCACCGTGTCGATCACCGAGTACCGCCTCGCCTATGATCGCCAGATCGCCATGCTGCAGCAGCAGATCGGCCAGCGCATCAGCCGCGACCAGGCCAAGGCCTATGGCATCGACAACCAGGTGCTGGCTCAGTTGGTGTCCGGCGCCGTCCTTGACGAACAGGCGCGCAAGCTCGGGCTTGGCTTCTCCAAGGACAGGCTGGCCGAACTGACGCGGCAGGAACCCGCCTTCCAGGGCCCGAATGGCCAGTTCGACCGCCGGCTGTTCGAATCCCGCCTGCGCGAACTGGGAATGCGGCCGGAGGATTATCTGAAGAACCGGGCTCAGGTGGCGGTGCGCCAGCAGATCGTCGAAGCGGTTTCGGACGGCCTCAAGGCTCCGGACACCTTCTTCAAGGCAGTTGCGCTCTATCGGGGCGAAGACCGCACCATCGACTATCTGATCTTGCCAAAGGCGTTGGTGGAGCCCATCGAGGCGCCATCCGACAGCGTGCTTCAGGCTTATTTCGAGGCCAACAAGAAAACCTACGCGGCGCCAGAATACCGCAAATTCTCCTATGTCCGGCTCGAGCCCGAAGACATCATGGATGTCAGCGCCGTAACGGACCAGCAGGTCAGCGACGACTACAACAAGAACAAGGGCCGCTACACCACGCCGGAAATGCGCACCATCGAACAGCTGGTGTTTCCTTCCGCGGACGCCGCCAAGGCGGCATCCGATTCGCTGAAGACGGGCGCCACTTTCGACAAGATCGTCACCGCGCAGGGCAAGACCCCGGCCGACACGCTGCTCGGCACGCTCTCCAAGGATAAGATCACCGACAAGGCGGTCGCCGATGCCGCATTCGCGCTTGCCGTCAACGAAGTCAGCCCGGTCGTCCAGGGCGCGTTCGGTCCGGTGCTTTTGCGCGTTACCGAGATCAAACCGGAAACGGTGAAGCCGCTGGCGGAAGTCTCAGACCAGATCCGCAAGGATCTGGCGCTTGGCGAAGCAAGCCGCATCCTGCTCGACGTGCACGACAATTACGAAGACACCCGCGCCGCCGGCAGCACGCTGGCCGAAGCCGCCGCCAAACTCAAGCTCAAGGACGTTACCGTCGAGGCCATAGACCGCACCGGCCTCAAGCCGGACGGCACCATCATCAAGGACCTGCCGGCATCGCCGGACCTCATCAAGGCGGTGTTCGAGGCCGAGCCCAACACCGAGAATCAAGCCCTGACCACGCCTAACAACGGCTTCGTGTTCTATGAACTGACATCGATCACGCCGGCTCGCGACCGCACGCTGGACGAAGTCCGCCAGCGCGTGGTGGCGGACTGGACGACAGAGGAAACGACCAAGCGGCTGACCGCGAAAGCAGACGAACTCGACAAGCGCCTCAAGGCTGGCACCACACTCGACGTCATCGCCGGCGAACTGAAGCTTGAAAAGCAGACCAAGCGCGGCGTCAAGCGCGAGGCCGACGATGTCGATTTCGGCAAGGAGGGTGCTGCTGCGATGTTCGGCGTCGGCGAAGGCGGCACCGGGCTGATCCCCTCGCCCACCGGCGACGGCCAGATCCTGTTCAAGGTCGCCGAAGTGTTCGAGCCGGCCGGATCCGACGCCAGCTCGGTACCCGACGATGCGCAAAAATCCTTCACGCAAGGCCTGTCCGACGATCTGCTCGACCAGCTGGTGGCGCAGTTGCAGACGCAGTTCGCCGTCAGCGTCGACCAGGCCGCCGTTGCCCAAGCCCTCGCCCAATGAATGGCCTTAGCCCAATGAACGTCTTGGCCCAATGAGCGCCTTGAAGACCCATATCGCCAAGGTCGCCACGGGAACCGGGCTTACCTTCGAGGAAGCGCGCGAAGCTTTCGACATCATCATGTCTGGCGACGCGACGCCGGGCCAGATCGGCGGCTTCCTGATGGCGTTGCGCGTGCGCGGGGAGACCGTGAGCGAGATTTCCGGCGCCGTCGCCACCATGCGTGCCAAGATGCTGCGCGTCGAAGCTCCTGAGGGCGCCATCGACATTGTCGGCACGGGCGGCGACAATTCGCATTCAGTCAACATCTCGACCGCTTCGGCCTTCGTCATTGCCGGCTGCGGCGTGCCGGTCGCCAAGCACGGCAATCGCGGCCTGTCGTCGCTGACGGGCGCTGCCGATGTGCTGGTCGCGCTCGGCGTCAAGATCGATATCCCGCCAGAGGTGATCGGCCGCTGCATCCAGGAGGCCGGCGTCGGCTTCATGTTCGCGCCGGCGCACCACCCGGCGATGAAGCATGTCGGCCCGACCCGCGTCGAGCTCGGCACGCGCACCATCTTCAACCTGCTCGGACCGCTGTCCAATCCGGCCGGCGTCAGCAGGCAGATGGTCGGCGTGTTCCTGCCGGAATGGATCGTGCCGGTGGCCGAGACATTGAAGGCGTTGGGCACCGAGCATGCCTGGGTGGTCCATGGGGATGGCTATGACGAAATCACCACCACCGGCGAAACGCAGGTGGCGGAATTGGCCGGCGGCGAGATCCGCCATTTCACGCTCACCCCGGAAGCCGTCGGCCTGCAGCGCCACACCAAGGACGAGTTGCGCGGCGGCGACGCCGCCTACAATGCCACGGCGTTGCGCGACATGCTGAGAGGTGCTGCCGGGGCCTATCGCGATACGGTGCTTATGAACGCCGGCGCCGGCATGGTGGTGGCCGGCAAGGCGACGACGCTTGCCGACGGCATGGCCGCGGCCACACAGGCCATCGACAGCGGCCGGGCGCTGGGCGTGCTCGACAGGCTGGTCGAGATTTCGAACGGATGAGCCGTGGCTGACATTCTGCGCAAGATCGAGGCCTACAAGCGCGACGAGATCGCGGCGGCGAAGGCGCGGATACCGTTGGCCGAGATCAAGGCGCGAGCCAAGGATGCCGACGCACCGCGTGGCTTTCTGAGGGCGCTTGAGGCGAAGCGCAGATCGGGCAGCTTCGGCCTGATCGCCGAGATCAAAAAGGCAAGTCCATCCAAAGGCTTGATCCGTGCCGATTTCGACCCGCCCGCACTGGCGCAGGCCTATGAGAAAGGCGGTGCCGCCTGTCTTTCGGTGCTGACCGATGCGCCATCCTTCCAGGGCGCGCCGGAATTTCTCATCAATGCACGCAAGGCAGTATCCCTGCCCGCGCTGCGCAAGGATTTCCTGTTCGACCCTTATCAAGTCTACGAGGCTCGCGCATGGGGCGCCGATGCCATCCTGATCATCATGGCCAGCGTCGATGATGCCTTGGCGAGCGAATTGGAAGCGACCGCGTTCGAACTCGGCATGGACGCGCTGATCGAGGTGCATGACGAGGCCGAGACGCAGCGCGCGGTAAAACTCTCGTCGCAGCTGATCGGCATCAACAACCGCAATCTCAGAACATTCGAGACCAGCCTCGAGACCTCGGAACGGCTGGCATCGATGGTGCCGGGCGGCCGATTGCTGGTCAGCGAGAGCGGAATTTTCACCCACGACGATTGCTTCAGGATGCAAAAGACCGGCATCAGCACCTTCCTCGTCGGCGAGAGCCTGATGCGGCAAGAGGATGTGGCTGCGGCAACGCGGCTGCTTTTGACAGGCAAGGCGAAGGCAGAGGCCATCTGAGGATGGCAGCCGCCCTCACCCATCTCGGCGCCAAGGGCGAGGCCAACATGGTCGATGTCGGCGACAAGGCGGAGACGACGCGCACGGCGGTCGCCGAGGGCTTTGTCTCGATGCGGGCCGAAACGCTGAAAATGATCCTCGACGGCAACGCCAAGAAGGGCGATGTGCTGGGCACCGCGCGCATTGCCGGCATCATGGCTGCCAAGAAAACGCATGAGCTGATTCCGCTCTGCCATCCGCTGCTTTTGACCAAGGTGTCGGTCGACATCGAGCCGGACACCACGCTGCCCGGCCTCAGGGTCACCGCGCTTGCCCGCGTCACCGGCAAGACCGGGGTCGAGATGGAGGCGCTGACCGCGGCGTCGGTGGCGTGCCTGACCATTTACGACATGGCCAAGGCGGTCGACCGCGCCATGGTGATTTCCGGCATCAGGCTGGTGGAAAAGACCGGCGGCAAGTCCGGCGACTACAAGGCGGGTTCGTAAATGGCGCTGGTTCCGGTCGCCGAGGCGCTTCAACGCCTACTCGACGGCGCTGTGGCGTTGCCCGGTGAAAGGGTTGCGCTGGCGGATGCGGCCGGCCGGGTGCTGGCGGAGCCGGTCGTGGCGCTGCGTACCCAGCCGCCTTTCAATGCATCTGCCATGGACGGCTATGCCGCACGGGCGCAGGATGTGGCGTCGGCCCCGGCGCGGCTTTCGGTGATCGGCACGGCGCCTGCAGGGCGCGGCTTTGACGGCGCTGTCGGCAAGGCGGAAGCCGTGCGCATCTTCACCGGCGCGCCGCTGCCGGAAGGCGCAGACACCATCGTCATCCAGGAAAATGTCCGCGATCTCGGCGGTGGCCGGATCGAGGTCACCGAGCCGACGGCGAAGAACCGCAATATCCGCCGCCTTGGACTGGATTTTGCGCAAGGCGACGTGCTGCTGGAAAAAGGCCGCGTGCTCGATCCGGCTGCATTGTCCCTGGCGGCATCGGCCAATCATCCCCGGTTGAACGTGGTGCAACGGCCGCTGGTCGCCATCATCGCCACCGGCGACGAATTGCTGCCACCGGGCAGCGAACCTGGCCCCGACCAGATCATCTCGTCCAACGCCTATGGCGTCGCTGCTGTGGCGCAGTCGGTCGGCGCTCGCGCGCTCGATCTCGGTATAGCGGCCGATCGCAAGGAAGCGATCGCGGCGCTGGTGAAAAAGGCGGTCGATGCGAAAGCCGACGTCATCGTCACGCTCGGCGGCGCCTCGGTCGGCGACCATGATCTCGTCCATGACGTGCTGACCGGCGAAGGCATGAAGCTCGACTTCTGGAAGCTCGCCATGCGCCCGGGCAAGCCGCTGATGTTCGGGCGGCTGGGCGATATCAGGTGCATCGGCCTGCCCGGCAATCCGGTGGCGAGCCTGGTCTGCTCGCAATTGTTCCTGAAGCCGCTGTTGGCGCAGCTCGGCGGCCGTCCCCACCGGCAGGACATCCGCCAGGCTCAGCTTGGCGCCGCGATGCCGGCCAATGATCTAAGGCAAGACTATGTGCGCGCCGTGGTCCGGGAAGAAGCCGGCGCATTGGTGGCGACGCCGTTCGGCATCCAGGATTCCTCGATGCTGAGAATGCTGGCCGACGCCACCGGCCTGATCGTGCGCGAGCCCTTCGCTCCGGCGGCAGAAGCAGGCGCCGCTTGCAGCGTTCTGATGTTGCGCTGAAGGTCGCGGATCCAAGCCGTTAATTCCAAGAGATAAAGACTGGTTGTTACTCCGCCAGCAATGTCCGCGTCAGCGGATGTGTCGGATCGGCAAGCCCGTCGACGATGCTGAAATGATGCCGGTCCGGCTCGACCACTGTGCTGGTCGTGGCGCCGAGGCCGATCCAGATGTTGGCAAGCAGCGCATTCTGGCGCAGGAACTCCGCCCGCTCGCCGCCGCCGGCCCAGCAGGTGATGCGCGCGCCCTGCATGGGGCGCAGCAGCGCCGGGCTTTCGGCCAGTGCTTCCGCTTCATCGATGGCCAGTGTCCCATTCATCCCGGTGCGCATGATTGGCCGCAGGTCATGGACGCCGGAGATCGAGACGACATTGCGCACGCGGCCCGCCACATCGGCGGCCAGGGGTGTCGTTGTCGTCACCATCCTGGAGGCGAGATGGCCGCCGGCGGAATGCCCGGTCAGCATCACCGGCCCGCCGACCATCGTCGCCGCCTTGCCGACCGCCGCCGCGATTTCCCTGACGATGCCGGAAATGCGTATGTCGGGACAAAGCGTGTAAGTCGGCATTGCCACGGCAAAGCCATTGGCAACCGCGCCGTTGGCCAGATGCGACCATGGCTTGTTGTCGAACGCCTTCCAGTAACCGCCATGGATGAAGACGACGAGCCCTTTGGGCATGGCATTGGGAAGGAACAGATCGAGCCTGTTGCGCGGGCTGTCGCCATAGGTGATGTCGAGCTTGGCCCGACCGGACGCCGACATTGTGTCGCGAAAAGCCTGTGCCGGTGTGTCCCATGCGGCCGGCCAGCGATTGCTGCCGGCAATGTTGTCGCCGTTGGCGTAGGCATTGTCCCAATCGGCAACACGATGTTCGAGCATCTGCATCCCTCCCGGATGGCTTCAGTTCAGTCAACAGGAATGGCCGCCGAACAGGGCGGCGTCAATGCTGCGATCTAAAAACATTTTAGGCTTGAAACAAATTTCGACTGGTGCGATCCTGCGCCTTGTTCAGCCATGGGCGCGAGGCAGACAGGGGCAGCCGAAAATGCTTGGGCCATCAGCGCATATCGACACATTCACGCGCGACAACCTGCCGCCGCCGGAGCAATGGCCGGAGTTTTTGCTCGACGGCTTCGACTATCCCGACCACATAAATGCCGGCGTCGAATTGACCGACAGGCTGGTCGAAAAAGGGTTCGGCGACCACACCGCGCTGATCGGCAATGGCCGCCGCCGCACCTACAAGGAACTGTCCGACTGGACCAACAGGCTCGCCCATGCCCTGGTCGAGAATTATGGCGTCAAGCCGGGCAACCGGGTGCTGATCCGCTCGGCCAACAACCCGGCCATGGTGGCCTGCTGGCTGGCCGCCACCAAGGTTGGCGCGGTGGTCGTCAACACCATGCCGATGCTGCGCGCCGGCGAACTCGCCAAGATCGTCGACAAGGCGGAAATCACGGTTGCGCTTTGCGATACAAGGCTGATGGACGAGATGACCGCCTGCGCCAAGGGCAGTGCGTATCTCAAGCAAGTCATTGGCTTCGACGGCACGGCCAACCATGACGCGGAACTCGACCGCGCCGCCCTCGACAAGCCGGTCACCTTCACTGCCGTCAACACCGGCCGCGACGATGTCGCCCTGCTCGGCTTCACCTCCGGCACCACCGGCGTGCCGAAGGCGACGATGCATTTCCACCGCGACCTGCTGATCGTCGCCGACGCCTATGCCCGCGAAATCCTGGAGGTGACGCCCGACGACATCTTCGTCGGCTCCCCGCCCCTTGCCTTTACCTTCGGTCTTGGCGGGCTCGCCATCTTCCCGCTGCGTTTCGGCGCCGCGGCGACGTTGCTGGAACAGGCGACGCCACCCAACATGATCCACATCATCGAGACCTACAAAGCGACCATTTCCTTCACCGCTCCAACCGCCTATCGGGCCATGCTCAAGGCCATGGATCAAGGCGCTGACCTGTCCTCGCTGCGCGTCGCGGTTTCGGCGGGCGAGACGCTGCCGGCGCCTGTCTTCGAGGAATGGACTGAGAAGACCGGCAAGCCGATCCTCGATGGGATCGGCGCCACCGAGATGCTGCATATCTTCATCTCCAACCGCTTCGACGACATGAAGCCGGCCTCCACCGGCAAACCAGTCGGCGGCTATCTGGCACGCATCGTCGATGACGAGATGCGGGAGTTGCCGCGCGGCTCTGCTGGCCGGCTGGCGGTGCGCGGCCCGACCGGCTGCCGCTACATGGCCGATGCCAGGCAAAAGGACTATGTCCGCGACGGCTGGAATCTCACCGGCGATACGTTCACGCAGGACGAGGATGGCTTCTTCCACTTCGCCGCGCGTTCCGACGACATGATCGTCAGCGCCGGCTACAACATCGCCGGCCCCGAGGTCGAAGCGGCGCTGCTCTCGCATCCCGACGTCGCCGAATGCGCGGTGACCGGCGCCGAGGACGGTGAACGCGGCCAGATCGTCGAGGCGCATATCGTGCTTGTGCAAGGTGTTTCGCCGGACGCATTGACCGTCAAACGCCTGCAGGACCACGTCAAGGCAACGATCGCGCCCTACAAATATCCGCGTTCGGTGAAGTTCATCGACGCCTTGCCCAAAACCCAGACCGGCAAGATCCAGCGCTTCCGGTTGCGCGCGGAGAAGAGCAATTGATTAAGCCGAACGATCCGGCGTCCGATGGCGCGCAGATGTCGTTCAAGGAGCGGATGTCCTACAGCGACTATCTGCAGCTGGACAAGGTGCTCGATGCGCAGGCGCCGCTGTCTTCGGCCCATGACGAGATGCTGTTCATCATCCAGCATCAGACATCCGAATTGTGGATGAAACTGGCCCTCCACGAGATCGGCGCCGCGATCCGCTCGATCCGCGCCGACCGCCTCGAACCGAGTTTCAAGATGCTGTCGCGTGTCGCGCGCATCTTCGAGCAGCTCAACAATGCCTGGGACGTGCTGCGCACGATGACGCCCAGCGAATACACCGAGTTTCGCGACGCGCTCGGCCAATCCTCGGGCTTCCAGTCCTGGCAGTACCGCGCCATCGAGTTCATGGCCGGCAACCGCAACCTAGCCATGCTCGGGCCGCACAAGCACCGGCGCGATCTTACGGACAGGCTGGAAGCGATCCTGGCCACGCCGTCGCTGTACGACGAGGCGCTTCTGCTTTTGGCGCGCAATGGCTTCGACATCGGCGCCGATGCCGGGCGCACGGACTGGCGCGAGACGCGCGGTGAGAACGAAGACGTGCTGGCTGCTTGGCAAACCGTCTACCGCGACCCGCAGCGCTACTGGATGCTCTACGAACTGGCCGAGAAGCTGGTCGACTTCGAGGATTACTTCCGCCGCTGGCGCTTCAACCACGTCACAACGGTCGAGCGCATCATCGGCTTGAAGCGCGGCACCGGCGGCACCTCAGGCGCCTCCTATCTGAAGAAGATGCTGGAGGTCGTGCTGTTTCCGGAGCTCTGGACGGTCCGCACCCGGCTCTAGAGCATTTCACGTTTAACGGAAACGGCGAAATGCTCTAGCTCTTTGATTGACGCAATTTCGGACGGAAAACCGCTTCACACTTTTCCTGAAATTGCTCTAGTTCCTCAGGTGACCGCGGTCTTCACCGCGAAGCGGGCGTCCTGCCAGGCGCCGGTGCGCAGAATATCCTCCAGGACTTCGACCGCCTGCCAGACATCGCCATATCCGACATACAGCGGCGTGAAGCCGAAACGGATGGTCGACGGCGCCCGGAAATCGCCGATCACGCCGCGCTCGATCAGCGCGCGCATCACCTGATAGCCATGCGGATGGAGGAACGACACCTGGCTGCCGCGCTGGCTGCCGTCGCGAGGACTTTCCAGTTCAAGCCCGTAGGCGCCGCATCTGGCTTCGACGAGCTGGATAAACAGGTCGGTTAGCGCGATGCTTTTTCTGCGCACCGCCGCCATATCGACGTCGTTCCAGATATCGAGCGCGCCCTTGAGCGCCCGCATCGACAGCACCGGCTGCGTTCCGCACAGGAAGCGGCGAATGCCGCTGCCGACGGCAAAGCCCTGCTCGAAGGCAAAGGGCCGCGCATGGCCCCACCAGCCGCTGAGCGGCTGGTGGGCATCGTCATGGTGGCGCTCGGCCGCGTAGATGAAGGCTGGCGAGCCCGGGCCGCCATTGAGGTATTTGTAGGTGCAGCCGACGGCGAAATCGGCATTGGCACGGTCAAGTTCGACCGGCAAGGCGCCGGCCGTGTGGCAGAGATCCCAGATGATCAGCGCGCCGGCGTCATGTGCCTTGCGCGTCAGCGCCGCCATGTCGCGCAACTGGCCGGATTTGTAGTTGACGTGGTTGACCAGGATGACGGCAACGCTGTCGTCGATCAGCTCCTCGATTGCGGCCGCGTCGACTCCCTCCAGCCGCAGCCGCGTTCCCGGCCGGGTCGAGGCGACGCCTTCGGCCATGTAGAGGTCGGTCGGGAAACTGTCGCCCTCGGCAACGATGACCGACCGATCCGGCCGCATGCCGAGCGCTGCGTGCAGCAGCTTGTAGATGTTGATCGAGGTTGTGTCGCAGACCACCGTCTGCCCATCAGCCGCGCCGATCAGTCGCCCGAGCTGATCTCCGAGTTCCACCGGCATGTTGAACCAGCCGGCGGTGTTCCAGGCGCGAATGAGGTCGTGCGCCCATTCCTGCGTGGCGGCCTGCTGCAGTTCGCTGAAGACGACCGCTGACGCGGCGCCCAGGGAATTGCCGTCGAGATAAATCACGCCTTGCGGCAAGACAAAGCGTTCGCGCATGGAGCGCAGCGGATCGGCGGCATCCATTGCTTCTATTGTAGCGAGATCGGGTGTCGTGCTCATGATCCGGCGCCCCTCCATGGACAAACGCGCGCGGCGGAGCCTGCCGCCCAAACATGCCGGCGATCTTGAGTGGTCGCCCTTGAACTGTCAAACATTATATATAATTCACCCATTGAAAGGCTTTGATATATAATGATCCGCCGAGCGTTTATGTCTGATGGATCACGATGCTGGATGACGAGCAGACCTCGAAGACGGAAGCGGCCTATCGCCTGCTCAGGCGCGATATTCTTGCGACCCGGCTGGCGCCTGCCGCGCCGTTGAAGCTGAGCACGCTGCGCAACACCTACGGCATCGGCTGGACGCCGTTGCGCGAGGCGCTGTCGCGGCTGGAGGCGGAACGGCTTGTGACCGCCATCAGCAACCGCGGGTTTGCGGTCGCTCCCGTCTCTCGGGCGGAGCTCGAGGATTTGGCGCGTGCGCGGCTGGTGGTCGAACTGCCCCTGCTGGTGGAATCGATCGAGAAGGGCGACCGTGAGTGGGAAGACGCGGTCGTTGCCGCCCACTATCGTCTCTCACGGTGCGGGTCTGTTCTCGACGATCCATCGGATGATGCGGTCGACGCGTGGTACGAAAAACACGATGCCTTCCATGCGGCGCTGCTCAGTGCCGCGACATCCAGCTGGCTGCTGCGCTTCAATGCAACGATTTCCGACCAATTGCATCGCCATCACCGCTTTCTGGGTCTGGCCCCGACGCTGCGCGCCGCCGCCGGCCGCACGGACGGACACCGGAAGGCCGTGGCGGCCCTGCGCGACGCCGTGGCGATCGAACACCATACCGCCCTGATGGAAGCGGCCCTCGATCGCGACGTCGAACGTGCGAAAACTCTGATGACCGCTCACATCGGCTACACGCTGCGGGTCTATGCCCAGAGAGAACCCCGCGCGGATGCTGCGCAGCCCCGTCCGAAAAGGAAGCGGCGATCGTAGCCGACGACGCAGGGCACTTTGTCTTCGTTTCACCCCGTTGCTGGCAACTGGGCGCAGGCGGCGCTCGCAGCGCCGAACGTTACGCTGAACAAAACGTCAACACATTCATTAAACTTTAAAAGGTTGCGGAACACAACTGGAACAGATAGTGTTTGTTCTGGGTTTGTTTTTTCTGATTCTGGTTTCAGAACCCTTGGGGGCCGCGATGCTGACGCGCAAACAACATGAGCTTCTGATGTTCATCCATGAACGCCTGAAGGAGAGCGGAATCCCGCCGTCCTTCGACGAGATGAAGGAAGCGCTCGACCTCGCCTCCAAGTCCGGCATCCACCGCCTGATCACGGCGCTTGAGGAGCGCGGTTTCATTCGCCGGCTGCCGAACCGGGCGCGCGCGCTGGAAGTGCTGCGGCTGCCCGACTCGATCGCACCAGGCCTCAATGCGGCGAGGAAGTTTTCGCCGAGCATCATTCAGGGCAGTCTTGGTCAAACCGGCCAAGGGCAAGGCGGCCAAGGACAAGGCGCGTTGGGCCAAGGCGGTCTCGGCCGCCAGATCAAGCCGGGCTCGCCGTCGCGTTCGATGTCGGCCGGCAATGACGATGCCGTTTCCGCGATTTCAATCCCGGTTATGGGACGCATCGCCGCCGGCGTGCCGATCGACGCCATCCAGCATCAGACCCATTCGATCTCGGTGCCGCCCGATATGATCATGGGCGGCGAACACTACGCGCTCGAGGTCAAGGGCGATTCGATGATCGAGGCCGGCATTTTCGATGGCGACACGGTCATCATCCGCAATGCCGACACAGCCAGCCCCGGCGAGATCGTGGTGGCGTTGGTCGACGATGAGGAAGCGACCCTGAAACGCTTCCGCCGCAAGGGCGCCTCGATCGCCCTGGAAGCCGCCAACCCGGCCTACGAGACCCGCATTTTTGGACCGGACAGGGTGAAGGTGCAGGGCAAGCTTGTCGGATTGATCCGGCGCTACTGAGCCGGCTTGGGTTTGTACTTTTCACGCTGGTTGTAAGGCGGCAGGCCGCGCGCTTCGCGGGAGAAGCGGCGTTGCTCGTGCCAGGGGCGATACGGCTTGTCGACGGCGAAGCGGATGGTTGGCGCTGCAGCTGCCGATTGCGGATCGAAGAAGACGGCGGCGCTGCCGTCGCGGGCCAGCTGTTTCTTCGTCACGACCAGCACCAGCGGGTCGCGGCACGGATTGTAGGCGGTGGCGTCATCGATGACGATCAGGCTCGCGAAGGCACAGGCCGGCCGCGCCGTCTTGCGGTCTTTCGCAAGCGCTACAATGGCTCCGGAAGGGTGCCGGGCGATACAGAGATCGCCGGTGCAATAGAAGGGCGAGCCGGGCGGCAGATCGAGCGGATCGAGATCGAACCGCGTATCTGTTGCCTCGAAAATCTCAGGTGGGATAATGGTTTCGGCCCACAGCGCCCGTTTCCAATTGTCCGTGGTGAATTCGTTGGAGCGTTCGCGGTTGAGGGCGAGTTCGCCGCCACCGATCGGCATGGCCACCAGATGCGCATCCTCGGATATGAGCACGTCTGGCGTAAGCACCTGCGGCACCGTCAACAGGCCGGCCAGCGCGAAAGGCACGGCCGCCAACCTGAGCCAGGTGGTGGCCATGGTGGCGATGACGAGGGCGACCGCCACCAACAGCACCGAGCGGATGGAGATCAGCCCGACGGCGTCGACCGGCGAGCGCTCGGAAATCCAGGCCGATATAGCGATCATCGCCATCAGACCTTTGCCCATCACATAGAGGAACGGCCCGTCGGCGCCGAACGGCATCGCCAGTGCGCTGAGCACGGCAAAGGGCATGACGATCAACGAAACAATCGGCATCACGGCCAGATTGGCGATCAGGCTGAGCGGCGACACACGCTGAAAATGCCAGATGGCGAACAGCAAGGTTGCACTGCCGGCGATGATCGAGGTCATTGCGAGGCCGCCCATGGCCAGCGCGAATTTTCGCGACAGGAAGCCGACGAAGGAGCGCTTTGCCGGCGGCGTTCTCACCTTGTCGGCGCGGTAATCGGCCCAGCCGGCATAGGCGCCGACAAGGGCGGCGGTGGCGGCAAACGACATCTGGAAGCTGGGACCGACCACCTCGTGCGGCGACACCAGGATGACGGCAATGGCGGAGATCGCCAGATTGCGCATGGTGAGTGCGGCGCGATCAAACAGCACGGCGACAAGCATGACCGCCAGCATGATGAAGCTGCGCTCGGCGGCAACCACGACGCCTGAAATAACGAGATAGGCGGCGATCGAGACAAGCGCTGCCGCGGCCGCATATTTCTTCACCGGCCGGCGCGAAGAGAAAACGGGAAACAGCGCAAAGGCGCCACGCAGCAACGCCATGATGGTGCCGGCAACCAGCGCCATGTGCAGGCCGGAGATGGAGATGATGTGGTAGATGCCGGTGCGCCGCATCGCTTCGTTGACCTCGTCCGGGATGCCGGCGCGCACGCCGACAATCAGCGCCGCGGCAATCTCGCCTTCGGCGCCGCCGATCTTGCCCCTGATATGGTCGGCAATGTTTTCGCGCGCGTTCTCGATTGCCGAGGAGAGCCGTGCGGTCAGCGGCGGCGGTCCCTGCGTAGCAATGGTTTTCGGATTGCCGAGAAAGAAGCCGCTGCCGCCGATACCGGTGAAATAGCTGTCGAAGGAGAAATCGTAGCTCTCCGGCCGCACCGGACCGGTCGGCGGCAACAGCCTGGCATAGCCGGTGATCAGGGAGCCGGCGGTCATATCGGCGGGAACGGTCCGCGCCGAGAGCCTGACCCGCTCCGGGGCGTAGCGCAGCTCGGGGTAAGCGGTCGAAACCACGTCGAGCGTCAGCCTGATGCGGCCGCTTTCCATCTGTTCGAGACTGACGACGCGGCCGGTCAGCCGTGTCTGAATCTCGGAGCCGAGCATCTGCGTTCCGGCGCGCCAGGTCTCGACCTTGGCGGCGACGACGCCGAGCGCGCACAGCATCGCGGCCATGCAGAACAGATGCGTCCTCGGCCGCGATCGCGTGGCGACAGCGCAACATGTCGCCAGCACCACAATGGCGATTGGCTGCGCAAAGCCCGGCTCGCCGGCCAGCGAGAAGTAGACGATGACGCCGGCTGCCAGGAAAACCGGGACCAGCAGGAAGGCGACGCCCCGGTCGAGCTCCGTGTTGGCGGCCACGGCAAGGCTGCGGCGGAGCGCGGGCCATGACGGGCGGCGAAGCCGTCTGCGCAGTCGGGCGATAGATCCGGGCGCTGTGACTTGCGCCGGCAACGCGTCACCGGGCAGCGCGGGCGCTATGCCGGGATGCGGCTCAGGCAGCGCGAGGGGCAGCGGCTCGGCATAGGGACTATCGGCAAACAGCGAGCGTTCGCTGACGCCTGCCTCGGCGCCTTCGCCTTCCTTCGTGCCCCGGCCACGTCCAGCCATCAGGTCTGCCCCTTGCGCCCCAGACCTCCTATGCTACATGAACGCGCAAAGCGCGAAAGTCCGTGCGGTCGCGTCCACCGCGCCGGAATTGACCCGCCAAGGACGCTCAATCCTCAATCATATCCCGGCCCTCCGCCCTCAGGCGAGCAAGCCCATCGTGCATTGCCTTCAATTGTTCCGGTGTATGACCCTGCCATTCACCGAGTTCACCCAGGATGAGCAACGGATCACGGGAGCGGTAGGATTTCGTCGGATTACCGGGAAATTTTTTGTCGGTCAGGTTAGGGTCATCCATAAAAAACCCCGTCGGCTTTACGATGTAAATCCTTTGACGACCGTCACCCGTTGCAAGCTCTGCTCCCCAGATGGCGGCTTCCAGTGTCTGGGTGAAATAGATCCATGACAGTGGTTTACCTCTGAAATTGGAAGGGTGGCCGACGCTCAGCAGATCCCCGGGTTTCAAATCCGCCCGGGTACCATGGTAGAACGGATCACCCTCCGTATGGTCGGCGTTTTCGGTCATCGGTAGTCCTTCTTTCAATCATGCCTCCTTCGTGGCGAGACCGGCCTGCACACAGTTGCGGTGTTCACGATAATGATTGCAGAAAGGTCAATATGCGTGACCAAGCCAACGCTGTCACGGCGGCGTTGTAGTCGGGCAGTGCCGCATCCGTGAAGAAATGTCCGCTCGTCAGAGGGGGCTACCACCGTCGCAGCGATGTTCCAGGCACTGTGACGGACGCTGCAGCCGAATGAAACCCAGACATTGACGCTGCTGCCAAACGAGGTTGCGCGGAGGGTGCGAACAGATTTTGTGCTACAAGGCTCCAGCGCCAGTTGACGCAACCGATAATTGCCGACGTGCCCCGGCCACGTTCAGCCATCGGGTCTGCCCCTTGCGCCCCAGACCCCCTATGCTACATGAACGCGCAAAGCGCGAAAGTCCGCGAGATCACGCTCCGCTTTCCAAGGTTCCAAGAGTTCCATGTCCGACACGGTCGTCACCCGTTTTGCCCCCTCGCCCACCGGCTATCTGCATATCGGCGGCGCGCGCACGGCGCTGTTCAACTGGCTGTACGCCAAGCACACCGGCGGCACGATGGTGCTGCGCATCGAGGACACCGACCGCGAACGCTTCAACGAGGCGGCGACACAGGCCATTCTGGATGGGCTGACCTGGCTCGGCCTTTCCTGGGACGGTGAGGCCATATCGCAGTTCGAGCGCGCGCCGCGCCACCGTGAGGTGGCCGAGGAGCTGGTGCGCCTGGGCAAGGCCTATTACAGCTACGAGACGCCTGCCGAGCTCGAGGCGATGCGCGAGGCCGCACGCGCCAAGGGTCTGCCGCCGCGCTACAACGGCCAGTGGCGCGATCGTGCCCCCTCGGAGGCGCCTCCCGGCGTCAAGGGCGCCATCCGCATCAAGGCGCCGACCGAGGGCGAAACCGTGGTGCACGACCGTGTGCAGGGCGAGGTGCGCTTCCCCAACAAGGACCTCGACGATTTCATCATTCTGCGCTCGGACGGCAATCCGACCTACATGCATGCCGTCGTCGTCGACGACCATGACATGGGCGTCACCCACATCATCCGTGGCGACGACCATCTGACCAACGCCGCGCGCCAGACGGTGATCTACAACGCCATGGGCTGGGACGTCCCGTCGATGTCGCATATCCCGCTGATCCACGGCGCCGACGGCGCCAAGCTGTCGAAGCGGCACGGCGCACTCGGTGTCGAGGCTTATCGCGCCATGGGCTATCTGCCCGAGGCACTGCTCAACTATCTGGCAAGGCTCGGCTGGAGCCATGGCGACGACGAGATCATGTCGATCAAGGACATGATTTCGTGGTTCGACATCGGCGATGTCAACAAGGGTGCGGCGCGCTTCGACTTCGCCAAGCTCGAGTCGATCAACGGCGCGCATATGCGCAAGATGGCCGATGCCGAGCTGTTCGACATTTTCGTCGCCACTCTGCCATACCTGGAAAGCGGACCGGCTATCGCCGCCCGTCTCGACGACGCCAGGAAGGCGCAGCTGCTGGCTGCCTTGCCGGGTCTGAAAGAGCGCTCCAAGACGCTGGTGGAACTGGCCGATGGCGCGGCCTTCCTGTTCGTCGAGCGGCCGCTGCCGATCGACGAGAAGGCGGCAGCACTGCTCAGTGCCGACGCGCGCGCGATCCTGCGCGGCGCACATGCCGCTTTGCAGACTGTTCCGGGCGATTGGTCGGCTGCCGCGGCTGAAGCCGCGGTGCGCGAGTTCGCAGCGGCCGGCGGCCACAAGCTCGGCGCCGTGGCCCAACCGCTCCGGGCGGCCCTTACCGGCCGTAGCACCTCGCCCGGCGTGTTCGACGTTCTTGCCGTGCTTGGCCGCGAGGAAAGCCTGGCGCGGATTGCGGATCAAATCGATTAGGAGCGAGCTGGCCCAAAAAGATTGGCATTGAAAGGCGGGTTTCGCAGTGCAACATTAGGCCTTGGCCCAATCTGGCACGCACTTCCTAAATGCGGTGGCGAGTTCGCGCATTCCGGTGATTTCGACGTGTCGTTTGCAGGAATTGCCTTGCCGGCATGAGGAAGATGAAGGAGTTTGAGAATGAGCGAAGCTGCGACGAGACTGGAAACCGGCAGCAAGACGACGCACCCGTCGACTGCCACGCTCGAACTGGCCGGCAAGACGCATGAATTCAAGGTGCGGAGCGGCTCGGTCGGGCCCGACGTCATCGACATCGGTGCGCTCTACAACACCACCGGCGCCTTCACCTACGATCCCGGCTTCACCTCGACGGCGAGCTGCGAGTCGGCGATAACCTTCATCGACGGCGATGCCGGCATCCTGCTTCACCGCGGCTACCCCATCGACCAGCTGGCCGAGCATGGCGACTTCCTCGAAGTCTGCTACCTCCTGCTCTACGGCGAACTGCCGACCAAGGCGCAGAAGGACGATTTCGACTACCGGGTGACGCGCCACACCATGGTGCACGAGCAGATGTCGCGCTTCTTCACCGGCTTCCGCCGCGACGCGCATCCGATGGCTGTGATGTGCGGCGTGGTCGGCGCGCTGTCGGCCTTCTATCACGACTCCACCGATATTTCGGATCCGTATCAGCGCATGGTCGCCTCGATGCGGCTGATTGCCAAGATGCCGACGATTGCGGCCATGGCCTACAAATACCATATCGGCCAGCCCTTCATTTACCCGAAGAACGAGCTGAACTTCGCCGCCAACTTCCTGCATATGTGCTTTGCGGTGCCGTGCGAGGAATACAAGATCAATCCGGTGCTGGCGCGCGCCATGGAGCGCATCTTCATCCTGCATGCCGACCACGAACAAAACGCCTCGACCTCGACGGTGCGCCTTGCCGGCTCGTCGGGCGCCAATCCGTTCGCCTGCATTGCCGCCGGCATCGCCTGCCTGTGGGGCCCGGCGCATGGCGGCGCCAACGAAGCGGCGCTCAACATGCTGGGCGAGATCGGCCATGTCGACCACATCCCGGAATTCATCGCCCGCGCCAAGGACAAGAACGATCCGTTCCGGCTGATGGGCTTCGGCCATCGCGTCTACAAGAACTACGATCCTCGCGCGAAAATCATGCAGAAGACGGCGCATGAGGTGCTGGGCGAACTCGGCATCAAGGACGATCCGCTGCTCGATATCGCCATGGAGCTGGAAAAGATCGCGCTGACCGATTCCTACTTCATCGAGAAGAAGCTCTATCCGAACGTCGATTTCTATTCCGGCATCACGCTGAAGGCGCTGGGCTTCCCCACCACCATGTTCACCGTGCTGTTCGCGGTCGCGCGCACCGTCGGCTGGATCGCGCAGTGGAAGGAAATGATCGAGGATCCCCACCAGAAGATCGGCCGTCCGCGCCAGCTCTATACCGGTGCCCCGGAACGCGACTACGTGCCGATTGCGAAAAGGTGAAAGAGAGTGAATGGTGAATGGTAAGTAGTGAATAGCAGGTAGTAAGTAGCAGGTAGTAAGTAGCAGCTTGATTATAGCGAGAGCGCGTTAATCACTATTCACTATTCACTATTCGCTATTCACTATTCATCGTTCACTCCTTACTAAGCCTTATTCGCTCTCCCGATGTGGCGAAGAACGACATCCGCGGCGATATCGCCGGACGGCTTGTCGGTTGCCATACGCCTGGCAACTTCGGCAAAGCCGTCCTTTTGCCAGGCGCGGTAGGCGGTGTCTGAAAACAGTGCCTCGAGCTGCCGCGCCAGATAGTGCGGCCGCACATACTGGTTGTAGCTTTCCGGCACGAGCGGCCGGTCGGCGATAAGGTTGGGCAAAGCGGCGCTCCACACCGTGATCAGGCTCTGCGCCATCAGCATGATCGGATCGAACTTGTAGCAAGAGATCATCGGTACACCCGACAACGCCAGTTCCAGCGAAACCGTTCCTGACGCGATCAGCGCCGCATCGGCCTTGCCGAAGGCCTGCCACTTGCGCTCGGGGTCAAGGATGACTTCCGGCTCCTGATCCCAGCGCGCCACCGACGTTTTGACCAGTTCGGCGACATGCGGCACCGTCGGCAGCAACAGCCGCAGCCGGTGGCCACGCGCGCGCAGCGCCGACACCGTCTCGCCGAACGGACCGATAAGCCGGCTGACCTCGCCGCGCCGCGACCCTGGCAGAACGAGCAGCGTCTTGACGCGATCGGCCGAGAGATCGCGTGGCTGGGCTTGCGCCCTGGCCGCGCCCAGCACGCCTGGATCATGCGTGAGGCGATGTCCGACGTAAGTGCCGGGCGGGCCGCCGAGACGGCTGAGCTCCTTTACCTCGAAAGGCAGGATGCACAGTATGTGGTCGACATAGGGCTTCATCGCGGCCGCCCTACCCGGCCGCCACGCCCAGACGCTCGGGCAGACATAATGGACGATCGGGATCGACGGATCGGCGGCGCGGATCTTTTTGGCGACGCGCAGCGAGAAATCGGGGCTGTCGATGGTGATCAGACAGTCGGGTTTTTCGGCGGCGACAGCACTTGCCGTCTGGCTGATCCGCCGCATCAGGCGCGGCAAGTCACGCAGGATGGCGCTGAGCCCCATCAGCGCGATCTCGGCGCCGTCGAACAGCGGCGCCAGTCCGAGCGCCTGCAGGTGCCGCCCGCCAGTGCCGACGAGTTGCACCTCGCGCCCGGTCATGCGCTTCAGCGCCTGCACGATGTCGGCGCCCAGCAGGTCGCCGGATTCTTCGCCGGCGACGATGGCAATCTTCAGCGGCTTCTCAGCTGCCATGGACAGACTCCGCAGCCGGCAGGCCGAACACGAACAGGCCGAGCGCATTGGCGCGCGCGACAACGGCGGGGCCTTCGAGGATGAGCGAACGGCCGGCTTCGACGGCAATGCCGGCGAGCCCCGCGGCATGCGCCGCCTCGACGGTCCGGGGGCCGATAGATGGCAGATCGGCACGCAATTCCTGGCCAGGCTTGGCGCATTTGACCAGGACACCGCGCGTCTTGCCGGCCAGCCTGCCATGGCCGCGCAACTGCTGCGTCCGCTCGAGCAGTCCGTGGGTGCCCTCGACGCCTTCCAGGGCAACAGTGCGGCCACCGATGGCAATTGCCGCCTGACCAATGTCGAGCGCGCCGATGGCCTTTGCCGCCGCGTGTGCCGCCTCGATATCGCGCCAGTCGGACTTTCGCGGCACTGCTTTGGTCAGCGGCCCTTCGGCCGCGACGAGCCGGGGCACGACTTCATGCGCACCGACAACCTTGACGCCCCGTGCCTCCAGGCCGCGGGTCAATATCTTCAACAGCCCGTCATCGCCGCGGGCAAGCGCCATGGCGAGCGAGGGTATAAGTGCCAGTAGCCCAAGGTTCGGACGCATGTCGACCAACCGCGGCCTGCGCCTGATCTCGCCGGCAAGCACAAGATGGGTGATCCGCCGGCGCCTCAGCAACGCAACCAGCGAGCCGATGTCTTCCAACGCAAGGCTTTCATGCTCATAGATTGTGAGGTTGGACTGACGGTCGGCCTGACCTTCGACCAGGATGATGACGGGCGGATGTCCGGCCTCCGCCAGGCCGGCGGCAACTTCGACCGGCAAGCTACCGCCGCCGGCAATGATGCCGACCCTGGCGTCCGGCGCAAGATCGAGGCCCGTTGAAGTGGCCTCAGCCTTCGTCATCGGCATCGTCGCCGTCGCCACCCTTAAGCGACGGGACGGCAAAATGCCGCTTGCCGCGACTGGTGATGAAATCGATGATTTTCATGGCCGTCGGCGACGACGCAAACTCGGCCTTGGCGAATTCGATGTTCTCGCCGACAGTGCGGGAGCGGTCGAAGATGGTCTTGTAAGCCTTGCGCAGCAGGTAGATTTCGGCGCGCGGCAACCCGGCGCGCTTCAGGCCGATGATGTTGAGTCCACGCAGGCTGGCGCGATTGCCCACCGCAATGGCGTAGGGAATGACATCGCCGACAAAAGCCGAGCAGCCGCCGAGAAAGGCGTTGTCACCAACACGCACGAACTGATGAACGGCGCTGAGGCCGCCAATATAGACGCTGTCACCGACCTCGCAATGGCCGCCCAGGGTCGCGCCATTGGCGAAGGTGGCGTTTTTACCGACGACGCAATCATGGGCAATGTGGGCATAGGCAAGGAAATTGCCGTTGTCGCCGACGGTCGTCTCGCCGCGGCTGGAATCGGTGCCGAGATGCATGGTCACGCCTTCGCGGATCGTGCAGTTCTGGCCGATGACCAAAGTGGTGCGGCCGCCCTTGTGCTTGGTGTTCTGCGGCGGTCCGCCCAGTGTCGCCATTGGATAGACCTTGGTCGCGGCGCCAATGGTTGTCGCGCCCAGCACCGAGACATGGCTGACCAGTTCGACGCGGTCACCGATCACGGCGTCAGCGCCGACATAGCAGAAAGGTCCTATTGCGGCGCCTTCGCCGATCTGCGCGCCGGCCTCGATGACGGCCGAGGGGTGGATTGAAGTCTGTATTTTCATGAGCATTTCGAACCGTCAGCCGGTAACCATCATTGCCGAGATCTCGGCTTCGGCGGCCTTTGTGCCCTCCACCATGGCCTCGCAGGCGAATTTGAGCAGGTTGCCGCGCATCTTGATTTTCTTGACGTGGATTTTCAACTGGTCGCCCGGGACGACCGGTTTGCGGAATTTCGCATTATCGATGGTCAGGAAATAGACCAGCGACGGCTTTTCCGTGTTGAGGTTACGGATGCAGATCGCCCCGGCGGTCTGCGCCATGGCCTCGACGATGAGCACGCCCGGCATCACCGGCTGATCCGGGAAATGGCCCTGGAAATGCGGCTCATTGATGGTCACGTTCTTGATGCCGATGGCAGAATCATTGCCGTCGATATCGATGATGCGGTCGATCATCAGGAAGGGATAGCGATGCGGCAAAAGCTTCATCAACCCCAGTATATCGACAGCTTCGAGCGTCGCCGGCACCATCTCAGCTACTTCCCCCTTCGCCCTGCTTGCGCGTCCTGGCAAGCTTCCTCAGCATGGCGATCTCGCGCATGGCTTCCGCCATCGGCTGCGCCGGATAGCCTCCCCAGATCTCGCCCGCCGGCACGTTGCTCATGAACCCGCTTCTTGCAGCAAGCTTGGCCCCTGATCCGATGGTCAAATGATCGGCAAGGCCAACGCCGCCCCCCATGGTGACACCGTCGCCGACGGTGACGGAGCCGGAAATACCAGAGAGCCCGGCAATAATGCAATTGCGGCCGATGCGAACGTTATGGGCGATCTGCACCAGATTGTCGATCTTGGTCCCCTGACCGATGACGGTATCCGACATGGCGCCGCGATCGACGGTCGTGTTCGAGCCGATTTCGACATCGTCCTGAATGATGACGCGGCCGACCTGCGGCACACGCTCGGGCCCTTTGGCGCCGCCGACAAAGCCGAAACCGTCCTGGCCGATCCTGGCGCCGCCATGAATGATGACGCGGTTGCCGATCAGCGCATATTGAACACTGACACCCGGCCCGATGTAGCCGTCACGGCCGATCTGGCAGGAGGGGCCGATAACGGCGTGGGGGGCAATGACCGTTCCGCTGCCGATGGAAGCACGCGGGCCGACGACGGCTCCGGCTTCGATGATTGCGCCTGCCTCGATATGCGCCGAGGCATCGACATGAGCTTGCGGCGAGACCCCGGTTTCGCTGGTCATCGGTCCCGGCGTAGCCGCCGTCGGGAACAGCAGCCGGCCGATCATGGCGAAGGCCTGCTGCGGGCGCGGATGCACCAGAACCGCAATGCCGGCCGGCGCCTTGCCGGCGAACTCGGCGGGACAAAACACGGCCGCCGCCTTGAGCGACTGCATCAGCGCGAAATTGCGCTTGCCGTCGACGAAGACGAGCGCACCCTCGCCGCCTTCGTTCGCTGGCGCCAACGCATCGATCGATATGTGGGCAAGATCGGAATCGACAAGCGATGCGCCGGTCAGATTCGCGACTTCGCCGGCCGTATACCGGCGTGATGGCGCGAAGAACACCGGATCGGTCATTCCAGAAGCAATATCCAGCTAGGTCGGATCAATTCTCTTCCGGACCCCAACGGCCCGGAAGCATCGTTACCGCAAGATCAGAAGCGGCTCGACATGCCGAAGTTGAATTCCTGCACGTCGTCGGTCTTTTCCTTCTTGACGGGCATCGCATAGTCAATGCGGATCGGGCCGAAGGGGGATGACCACAACAAGCCGACACCAACCGAGGCGCGCAGCTTCATATCAACCGAGGCCTGAGTGACGCCGGCGGTGTCGATCTTGCTGCCGTAAAGCGTTGCAGCATCAGCAAACACAGCACCGCGCACGCCAAAGCTTTCCGGAATGACCGGTATCGGGAACTGAGCTTCCGCCGACGCATTGAAATAGGTGGTACCGCCGAGGTGATCACCCGTTGCAGTATCCACAGGGCCGATACCGCCATACTCGAAGCCGCGGATCATGCGGTCGCTGCTCTTGAACTGATCGAAGATGCGCAGGCCATTATCTCCATAGCCCGCGATATGGCCGGCTCCGCCCGAGATCAGGCCGACCAGATCCAGCTGTTCGGACAGGGTCTGATAGACAGTGCCGCGACCAGTAACCTTGACGAATTTGGCATCGCCACCAAGACCGGCCACTTCCACAGTCGTGGTGGCGTAGATGCCTTCATGCGGGCTCTTCATGTCGTCGATGGTGTTGTAGACCAGTCCAAGGCTGACTGAGGACTTGAGCCATGGGCTGTCTTCAACGCCTTCCTGTATTGCCTTTGAGACATCACATTCCAGCGGAGGGCCGGGGTCGATTACGCCGTTTCCGTTCTTATCGCAGTCTTTGTCGAACTTATACTTTTCCTGCGCGATATTGTACGCTAGCTGCGTCGAGATATTGTCGGTGATCGGCAGGCCGAAGCGAACGGTCGCACCCAGCGTCTCGCTCTCGTAGTCCGAATAATTTCGGGTCTGCTGGAAGATGTCGAAGCCGGCGGCGATACGGCGCCCGAGGAAATATGGCTCGGTGAAAGACAGGCTGTAGTCGCGCGAATTCTTGCCGCCACCCGCCGAAACCTTGATGTACTGGCCGCGACCGAGGAAGTTGCGCTCCGCGACCGAACCTTCGACAGACGGACCGGCAGTGTCGCCACCGGTCGAATAACCTGCGCCGACAGAGAACTCGCCGGTCGATTTCTCAACCACGTCAACCACGAGCACGACCTGGTCAGGCTCGGAACCGGGAACAGTCGAGATGTCGACTTTCTCAAAATAATCCAGCGCTTCCAGCCGCTTCTTCGCGCGCTGGATAAGTACCTGGTTGAAGGCGTCGCCTTCGCTGACATCGAATTCGCGACGAATGACATAGTCGCGCGTGCGGTCGTTGCCGCGGATTTCGATGCGCTCGATATAGGCCTTGGTGCCTTGGTCGATCGTATAGACGACCGAAATGGTGTGGTTCTCGAAGTTGCGATCGCCGCGCGGCGTCACCTGGGCGAAGGCATAGCCCGAACCCGCGACCTTTTCGGTCAGCGCGATGATGGTGTCCTCGACATCCTTGGCGTTGTAGACGTCGCCCTTGTGGGTCTGAACCACCGATTCCAGCGCCTTCGAGTCGACTTCGGGAATGGTGCTCTCGACGCTGACGTCGCCGAACGTATAGCGGTCGCCTTCCTGGACGGTGATGGTAACGGTGTACTGGTTGGTCGTGTCGTCGAGCTCGCCGACAGCTGAGACCACCTGGAAGTCGGCATAGCCGTGATTGTAGTAGAAGCGGCGCAGCGATTCCTGGTCGGCGCGCAGCTTGTCCTCGTCATAGACGTCGTCACGCAGCACGAAAGACAGGAAGCTCGAGCGCTTGGTGGCGATGACGTCAGACAGGCGGCGGCTCGAATAGGCGCTGTTGCCGACGAAATTGACGGCGGCGATCTTGGTGCGGCCGCCTTCGTTGATGTTGAAGACCACGTTCACCCGGTTGTCGCCGAGATCCATGATCTGCGTCGTGACAGTGGCGTCATCGCGGCCAATCCGCCTGTAGGCAGCCTTCACCGCCTCGACATCGGAGTCCAGCGTTGCCTGCGAGAACGTCCCGCGCGGCTTCAACTGCACGGCGACTGCCAGCGCATTGTCCTTGAGCTTCTTGTTGCCCTGGAACAGAACCTGGTTGACGACCTGATATTCGGCAACCTTGACCACCAGCGTCGAACCGACCTGATTGATCTGCACGTCCGAGAACAGCCCGGTGCCGAACAGCGCCTTGACCGCATCGTCGATATCGGCGCTGGAAAACGCCTTGCCCGGCTTGATCGTGATGTAGTTGCGGATGGTGTCGGCGTCGACACGCTGGTTGCCGCTGACCTCGACTCTCGAGACAACGGCTGCCTGCGCCGCAGATGTGGCAACGAACTGCACGGCGAGCGCACCTGGTACAACCAGAGCGGCGGACATAGCCACCGCGGACGCGGCGCTCAAAAATTTGGATGCTGCCTTCATCGGGCTTTTGTACCTTTTCTCGAAGTCCCCACGGCGAGAAAACCGGACGTGCGGTAATTTCTCCTACCGTATTAACCGGATTTTCCCTACACGCAAGGCTTCTGGTTAATTTGTAATTACTTAACCCTGATGCGTGGCTTTCGCGTCACGCATACCCCCGTGCATGGTAAACGGCGTCTCAACATTGCCGGTGCTGAAGCCAAATTTCTTCATGATTTCAGCACCCAAACAGATCGTTCCAGAAGACGAAGCCCATAAATCCCAGCACCAGAAAGAGGCCGGCCCGGTATCCCATTTCCATCATCCGCTCCGATACCGGACGCCGGAAAACGGCTTCGAGTGCGTAGAACAGGAGGTGGCCGCCGTCGAGGGGGGGAATCGGCAAAAGGTTCAGAATTCCGATCCCGACCGACAGCCCGGCGACGAGTTGCACCAGCCACAGGAAGCCCAGCTTTGCCGCCTGCCCCGACATCTTGGCGATCTTGATGGGGCCGCCCAGCTGGCATTTGTCTTCGCGGCCGACGACGAATCGCTGCAGGAACTGGCCGGTGCGCTGAATGACGTGCCCCGTCTCCTCGACCGCGGCGCCGACTGCTCCGACAGGGCTGTAGGTGATCAGCCTGGGCTGGCCGACATCCTTGTTGTTGACGACGCCGATGACGGCCACCTTGACCTTGTTGCCCAGCGCGTCCAGCTGCTCCATCGGCTCCGGCGTCGCGACGACGGTGACCTCCTTGCCGTCGCGCAACATGGTGAAGCTGATAGCGTCGCCGCCGCGGCCTGAGACCAGGCGTTGGACGTCGGCGAAGGTCTCAACCTTGCTGCCGTCGACGGCGACGAATCGGTCGCCTGGCAAAATGCCGGCCCTTTCGGCTGGACTGCCGGCGGTGACCGCCGCCACCATCGGCTCAAACACAGGGCGGCCATAGAGGGAAAACAGCACGGCAAAGACGGCAATGGTCAAAAGGAAGTTGAACAGCGGTCCGGCCACCACCGTGGCGGCGCGTTTCCAGATGGGTTGCGTGTGGAAGGCGACCTTGCGTTCAGCGTCAGTCAGCGTTTCCAGATCTTCCGAACTCGGCTGGCTCGACGTGGCGCTCATGTCGCCGACGAATTTGACATAACCGCCGAGCGGTATGGCGCAGAGCTTCCAGCGCGTGCCGTGGCTATCGTTGAAGCCGAGAAGTTCGGGGCCGAAGCCGATCGAAAAGGCCTTCACGCCAATGCCGCACCAGCGGCCGACCAGGTAATGGCCCATTTCGTGAATGAAGACGACCACGGTCAGCACGAACAGAAACGGCACCAGCGTGCCGAGGACAAAGCCTTCCGTGCTGAAAAACGCGTGAAGAATTTCGTTCAAGTCATGCCCTCAAATTCACCCGCGGCAAAAGGTGTCGCCGCGACTGTGACATCAATCCAGGCGAATCCGTGGCGTGCGCCATTTCTTCGCCGTGAAATATCACTCAAGCCGGAAACAGCCCCTGCGCCGGATGATCGGCGCCCGCCGAAATCCAGCCGATCACGTATAGGGCAAAAGCCGCCGCGACAAGCCCGTCCACCCTGTCCATGACACCGCCATGCCCGGGTATCAACGCGCTTGAATCCTTGCGGCCGTGGCGGCGCTTGACCCAGGATTCGAAGAGATCGCCAGCCTGGGCAACAATCGACAGCACCAGCGCAACCAAGGCGAGGACGCCAAGATTGCCGGCCCCGGCGGCGGCAGCCAGAAGCACGCCGGCGGCCACGCCGCCGACAGCGCCGCCAAGCGCGCCGCTCTGCGTCTTGCCGGGGGATATAGATGGCGCGAGCTTGGGCCCACCGACGGAGCGGCCGACGAAATAGGCGAAGATGTCGGTCGCCCAGACCACGGCGAACAGAAACAGGATTGCGACCAGGCCGGGATGGTCGCCGCCGCGCAGCAGCGCCAGCGATAAGCCGGACAAAGCCGCGTAGGCAAGACCGGCTGCATCCCATTGCGCCGCTCCACGCATACGGGCGCCGACAGCAGCGACCACAACCATGGCCAGGACAAGAGACAGAAGCCACGATGCCGGCACGCCTGCAACCAGGGCGACGACGAAAACCAGAAGCAGCGCTTCGGGAATGAAGCCGAGGGTCGCACCGGCCAAGGGGCGCGACATGCGCGCCCATTCATAGAAGATGACCGCCGATATCCCGGCGCAAAGCAGGCGGAACCACAGCCCTCCCAACCAGGTCAGGCCAAGCGCTATTGCGGCCAGCACCAGCGCCGAGACGATGCGAAGCTGAAGATTGTTCATCCCGCCGCCGATCACGAGGCAGCGACATCTTGAGCGGCAAGCCCGCCAAAACGGCGCTCGCGGCCAGCAAAATCGCGCAATGCGTCGGCCAGGTGTTCGCGGCTGAAGTCAGGCCAGTAGCAAGGCAGAAAAACCAGTTCGCTGTAGGCTGCCTGCCACAGAAGGAAGTTCGACAGCCGAAGCTCGCCACTGGTGCGGATGACCAGCTCCGGATCGGGAATGCCTGCGGTGTCGAGGGCGCCGGCAAAAGTGTCTGCCGTGATCGCCTCTGCGTCGATCTCGCCGCGCGCCACTGCGGCTGCGAGCTTGCGTGCCGTGCGCACGATCTCGTCGCGCCCGCCATAGTTGAAGGCGATGACCAAGGTCAGCGATTCATTGCGCGCAGTCAGCGATTCGGCCTCTTCGAGCAGGCCCCTGATGTCCGGCTGCAGCCCCGCCCTGTCACCGATGATCCTGACGCGCACGCCGTTCTGGTGCAGTTCGGCCAGATCGCGACGGATGAACAGCTTCAAAAGCCCCATCAGGTCGCTGACTTCGGCCTTGGGCCGCGACCAGTTTTCCGACGAAAAGGCGTAGACGGTCAGGAAGGAAATGCCGAGACCGGGCGCGGCGCGCACCGTCTTGCGCAGCGCTTCGACGCCGGCGCGATGGCCGGCAAGCCGCGGCATGCCGCGCGCCTTGGCCCAGCGTCCGTTTCCATCCATGATGATCGCGACATGCGCGGGCGTTGCCATTGTCTCGCTTTCGGGCCGGTGTGGGCCGACCCTAGACCTGCATGATTTCAGCTTCCTTATCGGAAAGCAGGTGATCGATGGTGCTGATCGTTTCGTCGGTCAGCTTCTGGACCTGATCGGAGCGCTTGCGCTGATCGTCCTCGCTGATGTCGCCGTCCTTTTCCGCCTTCTTCAAGAAGTCCATGCCGTCGCGACGGACATGGCGCACCGCAACGCGGGCGTTCTCGGCGTAGCCATGCGAAATCTTGACCAGTTCCTTGCGGCGCTGCTCGTTGAGCTCGGGCAGCGGAATTCTGAGATTGGTGCCGTCGACGATCGGATTGAAGCCGAGATTGGATTCTCTGATGGCACGGTCGACCGCGCCGACCATCGACTTGTCCCATACCGAAACCGAGATCATGCGCGGCTCCGGCACCGACACGTTCGCCACCTGGTTGATGGGCATGGTGGTGCCGTAGGCCTGGACCTGGATGGCGTCGAGCAGATTGCTGGAGGCACGGCCGGTGCGCAGCGAAGCCAGATCGTGCTTGAAGGCGGCGATCGCGCCATCCATGCGCCGCTTGAGGTCGTCGAACTCACCACTCATCTTAGTCTCCTCGACCCGTTTGATCCGGGTTCAGTGCCTAGGGCCTATATTCGGACCCGCTTTCGAAAACTGATCCCCTTTTTAGGAGAGTATACTCCGGGTCACTCGTCGGCGACGATCGTGCAACGGCCGCCGCCCCGCAGAATATCGCCGAAACCACCTTTTTCGTGGATCGAATAGACGATTATCGGGATGTTGTTTTCGCGCGCAAGTGCAATTGCGGCGGTATCCATGATCGAAAGGCCCTTGTTGATGACTTCGGCATGGCTGATGCGCTCGAAGCGGGTCGCATTCGGATCCTTCTTGGGATCGGCCGAATAGACGCCGTCGACCTGGGTGCCCTTGAACAACGCGTCGGCGCCGATCTCGGCGGCGCGCAAGGCCGCGGCCGAATCGGTGGTGAAGAACGGATTGCCGGTGCCGCCGGCGAAAATGACGACCTTGCCCTGGTTCATATAGGCGGTGGCCTGGCGCTGGGAAAAACTCTCGCAAAGTTCGGGCATGGCGATGGCCGACAGCACGACGGCATCGACGCCGATCTTGTTCAGCGAGGTGCGCAGCGCCAGCGAGTTGATGACGGTGGCCAGCATGCCCATGTGGTCGCCGGTGACGCGGTCGCCGCCCTTGGATGCCACCGCCACGCCGCGAAAGATATTGCCGCCGCCAATGACGACGCCGACCTCGATGCCAAGTGCGCGGGCTTCGGCGATGTCGGCGGCGATTCGGTCGACCACCGAGACATCGATGCCGAAATGCTGCTCGCCCATCAACGCTTCGCCCGACGCTTTCAGCAGGACACGTCGATAGAGGGGCTTTGCCGTCATCTGGACCTCGTCATTGTTGCGTGTGGCAGCCTGGGCAGGCCGCCCTCGCGCGGGCGCCGCCGCTGGCGCGATGCCGAGTTCCGATACACGAAGGGCGCCCCCGAGTCAACCGGCGCCCCTCGCCCAATTCCGCCTTCCCGTCGCGGCCCGTCAGTTGCTGGTGATGCTGACGGCGTCGCCCTCGACCAGCAGCGGCGGCGCATAACCCAACGGCTTGTCGCCGGTCACGGCGCCGCCGGTAACCCGGGCTTGTATGTCGGACCCGAAATAGGCGTACGGGAATGGCGGCGGTGTCTTGCTGACCGTATCCAGCCGCGCGCGAAGCTCGGCGGGTAACGTGAAATCCAACGCCGCCAGATTGTCCTGCAACTGCGCCAGCTTGGTGGCGCCAAGAATCACGGTGGCGATGCCCGGTTGCGTTGCCACCCAGTTGAGCGCGACCTGCGCCATGCTGTGTCCGAGTTCGGCGGCCACTTTTTCGAGTTCCGCCACCATCGCCCAGTTGCGCTCGGTGAACTTCTGGAACCCCGGATGAGTGGTGTTGCGAAAGCCGTCGAGCCGGCCGACATGGCCGTCCTGCGCCGGCCGGTACTTGCCGCTGAGCAGCCCGCTGGCCAGCGGGCTCCACACCATGATTCCTGCGCCATGGCGGGTGCCGAAGGGCACGAACTCATTTTCGATCGAACGCTCCGCCAGCGAATATTCAAGCTGCAGGGCCGACACCGGCTCGTAGCCGCGCCACTCGGCGATCGTCTGCGCGCGGGCAGCATACCAGGCCGGCACATCGGACAGGCCGACATGGCGAATTTTGCCCGCACGCACGAGATCATCCATCGTGCGCATGACCTCCTCGGCCGGCGTCAGCCCGTCCCAGACATGCAGGAGGTAGAGGTCGATGTAATCAGTGCCCAACCGCTTCAGGGAAGCGTCCACGGCGCGCAAGATGTTCTTGCGGCCATTGCCGCCGGCGTTCGGATTGCCGGGCTCCGCGTTGAAGGTGAATTTCGTGGCGATCACCGCTTTGTCGCGCAAGCCTCGCTCGGCGATGAATTCGCCGAGCCAGGTTTCGGCTGTGCCGCCGGTGTAGAGGTCGGCGGTGTCGAAGAAATTGCCGCCGGCCTCGACATAGGCGTCGACCATGGCGCGCGCGGTTTCCCTCTCCGCGCCCCAACCCCATTCGGTGCCAAAGGTCATGGTGCCCAGTGCCAGCCGGCTGACGCGCAGGCCGCTGTTGCCCAGTGTGTAATAGCTCATGGTCATGGTGTTTTTCCTATCCTGACTTTATTGACGCCGGCTCACTGGCCAGGCGTCATCTTGACCCAGGGATTGCCGCGCTCATGCGTGGCGCGGAAAATGAAGCCGTCGACTTTCCAGCCGGTCCCGGAGCGAACCAGATGGTGCTCGTAGGTGCCCCAGACTTCCCACAGCGGGTCGCCATTGCCTTCCATCCGGTTCCAGGCATAGCCGTTCGAAGAGACGGTCGCCGCGTCCGCCTCAAAGATCACCTGGTGATTGGTGCGCAGATGCAGGCTGGTCTTGCTGCCCCCGAGGTTGCCGGCCCAGGTACCGATCAGATCGTCGGAGGGGATGGTGGCGGCAGGCTGTCCTGACAGGCTGCTGAAGTCGACGGTGACACGGTCGGCGAAATAGGAGCGGGCAAGCTTCCAGTCCTGTGCATCCACGGCACGGTCGATGGCATCGGCGATGCGGATCACGGCGCGTTCGTCGGCGAGCGCGCGCCAATCGGACAGCTCGGCGCCGCCGGCATCGACCGGCGCCAGAGCAAGGCCTGCGGCGAAGGTAGCGTGTTTCAAGGCATTCATGTCTTTTCTCCTTTGTGCATCGGTGACGACAATATGGGTCAGCCTGTCGGCATGGAAAAGATTGAAGTGTTCGCAAGGACTATGCGATATCATGCATGAATGGACCGGGATCTGCTCAGTCATTTGCCTGTCATCGTCGCCGTTGCCCGACGCGGCGGCTTTGCGCTTGCTGCGGCCGACCTGGGCATGTCCCCATCCGCCGTCAGCCATGCGGTGCGCCTCGTGGAGGAGCGGATCGGCCAGCCGCTGTTTGCGCGCACCACGCGCAGCGTCTCGCTGACGGAAGCCGGCAAGGCGCTGGTGGACACGGCGGCCCCTGCCCTCCAGGATATCGCCGACCGGATGGACCGCATCCGCGCCATCAAGGGCCGGCCCTCCGGCTTGCTCAGGTTGAACGTTCCCAACATCGCCGTTCCACTTGCCGTCACTCCCGTGGTCGCCGCGATGGCTGAACGCTATCCTGATGTGACCATCGAATTGCTCACCGACCAGGGGCTGGTGGACATTGTCGGCGAGGGTTTTGATGCCGGCATCCGGCTGGGCGAGATGATCGCACAGGACATGGTCACGGTCCGGCTGACGCCGCCATTCAACGCCGTGATCGTCGCCTCCCCCGCCTATGTCGGCCGGCATGGCCGTCCGCGCGGTGTGACGGATCTTTCGGACCACAATTGCGTCGGCTACCGGCTTGTGCGCTCCGGCGCACTCTATCGCTGGGACCTGACTGAGGACGGCAAGGATGTCGTGGCCGAGACGAAGGGTACGGTCATCGTCACCGATTCGCTGGCCGCGATCGACCTTGCGCTTGCCGGCGTCGGGCTGACCTATGTGTTCGAGCCGCTGGTGCGCGCGGAATTGGCCGCCGGCCGCCTCGTTCAGATCCTGCCGCAAACGGCGATCGAGGAGCCCGGCCTCTTCCTTTACTTCCCGCGCAGGGCGTCGACGGCGCCAAAGCTCAGGGCCTTCATCGACACCGCACAAGAAATCGGCCGAGCATCCTTGCGGACACCCGGCCGAGTTGCCTGAGCTGAGAAGCCCTTTTCGGGGCTATTTTTAAAACTACTTCTTCACCGCCGCCGCGACTTCCGCCGCGAAATCGGTCTCTTCCTTTTCGATGCCTTCGCCCAGCGCAAAGCGCAGATAGGCGGAGATCTTGGCCGGAGCGCCGATGTCCTTCTCGGCATCCTTCAGCGCCTGCTCGACAGTGATGTCGGGATTGAGCACGAAGGCCTGCTTGAGGAGCACGACTTCCTCGTAGAACTTGCGCAGGCGGCCTTCGACCATCTTTTCGATGATCGCTTCCGGCTTGCCGGACTGGCGCGCCTGGTCGGCGAAGATCGCCTTCTCGCGCTCGACCGCTGCCGGATCGATCTGCTCGGCGGTCAACGCCAGCGGGTTGGTGGCGGCGACATGCATGGCGACCTGGCGGCCAAAGGCGTTGGCGGCATGCTCATTGCCCGTCGTCTCGATCGCGACCAGAACGCCGAGCTTGCCAAGACCATCGGCAACCGCATTGTGGACGTAGGTTGCGACAGCACCGTGCGGGACGGTGAGCTTGGCCGAACGGCGGAAGCTCATGTTCTCGCCAATGGTGCCAACGGCGTCCTTGATGGTGTCAGTGACCGACTTGTTCGAACCCGGATACTTTGCGGCAGAGACAGCCTCCGTCGTGCCATAAGCAAGCGCGACCTTGGCGACATTGCGAACGATCTCCTGGAACTGCTCGTTGCGGGCCACGAAATCGGTCTCGGAGTTAACCTCGACGATGGCGGCCTCGCGGACGCCGGAGTCGACGCCGATCAGGCCTTCGGCGGCAGTACGGCCAGCCTTCTTGTCGGCCTTGGAAATGCCCTTCTTGCGCAGCCAGTCGACGGCCTCTTCGATGTTGCCGTTGGTCTCGGTCAACGCCGCCTTGCAGTCCATCATGCCCGCGCCGGTCAAGTCGCGGAGTTCTTTGACCTGTGCAGCCGAAATGCTCATTGTCGCCTCTTTGTTTTAAATGCACCGACGCACCACCGGTACTCGGTGATGCGTCCGTCTAGCGTGCCAAATATGAGAATGATGAAGGCCGCAACCGGCCTTCGATTGTCAAGCTTCCGGAGCGTCCGCAGCCGGGGCCGGAGCCGGATCAAGCGCCGGTTCGACCGGAGCTTCGACCGAGGCGCCGATGTCGACGCCGAGCGCGCCCTGCTGGCGGGCGATGCCGTCGATGGCAGCCTTGGCGATCAGGTCGCAATAGAGCTGGATGGCGCGCGCCGCGTCGTCATTACCGGGGATCGGGAAGTCGATCTTGTCCGGATCGCAGTTCGAATCGATGATGGCAACGACCGGAATGCCGAGGCGCTTGGCCTCGAGAATGGCGATCGCTTCCTTGTTGGTGTCGATGACGAACATCAGGTCGGGCGTCGAGCCCATGTCCTTGATACCGCCGAGCGCCTTGTCGAGCTTCTCGCGCTCGCGGTCGAGGTTCAGGCGTTCCTTCTTGGTCAGGCCCTGGGCTTCGCCGGCCAGCATCTCGTCGAGCTTGCGCAGGCGCTGGATCGAATTCGAGATCGTCTTCCAGTTGGTCAGCATGCCGCCGAGCCAACGCGAGTTGACATAGTATTGGGCCGAACGCTGTGCGGCGTCGGCGACGATGTCGGACGCTTGGCGCTTGGTGCCGACGAACAGCACGCGGCCGCCCTTGGCAACGGTGTCGGAAACCTGCTTCAGAGCCTGGTGCAGCAAAGGCACCGTCTGCGACAGGTCGATGATGTGGATGTTGTTGCGGGCGCCGTAGATGTAAGGCGCCATCTTCGGGTTCCAGCGGTGGGTCTGGTGGCCGAAGTGAATGCCAGCTTCCAAAAGCTGGCGCATGCTGAAATCAGGCAGTGCCATTCTTAGTTCCTTTTCCGGTTAGCCTCCACGGACACAGGCATTTTTGGACTTTGTCCTCGAACGCCACCGGAGGTTTCAGCCGGATTTCTCCCGGGCAGACACCAAAGTCCGTGTGTGGAATGAGCGCGCATATAGAGGGGAAGCGCTGCAAACGCAAGCGGTGAGGTGCTTCATCGCTCAGCGTGCGGCAATCAGCGCTCCGGTGCCGATCATGGCGCTGCCGGCGAACCGGTTAATCAGCCGCATGCGTTCGGGCGTCCTGAGCCAGCCGGATGCCCTGCCCGCCAGCGCGGCGTAGATGCCAATGGTGAGAATATTGGCGCCGACGACGACTGCCACCACCAGCAGGCCGTCGGCAAACGTCATGGTGTCGAGGTTGAGGATCAGCGGCATGATCGAGGCGTGGAACAGGATCGCCTTCGGGTTGCCGAGCGCCACGGAGGCGCCAAGCAGGAACGACCGCGACAATCCGGTTTGGGGATTCCTTGCGCGGCCGATTGCGCGGCCGCGGCCCGCCACATCTTGATGCCGAGGAAAATCAGGTAGGCCGCACCGGCGTATTTCAACAGGAGAAACACCCATTCGAAGGTCTGGGCCAGCGCCACCAGCCCGAGCAGTGCCAGGGTGACCAGCACGGCATCGCCGGCGGCAATGCCCATTCCGGCGACGAACGCACGCAGGAAGCCGCGTGCCACGCCGTTGGTGATCACCGTGAACATCGCCGGTCCCGGCGTGGCGGCGGCAAGTGTGATGGCAAGGCAATAAGCCAGGAATGCCGTTAGGGTCACGATCGGCCCTTTCCGTTGGGTACCCGTACGCGCCTGAAGATCGCAACGATCTCCTCGCGGCTGCATTCGATGGCGCCGAGCCGCACCGCCCGGTCGCGCTCGAAGCCGGTTATGTCATAGTGCGGCGCCGATGTCCTGGGCGGCCCCTGGTAGGACGAACGCTTGACACCAAGCTCGGCGGCGAAACGATGCAGTTCGTCCGTATCGTCGGCCATCAGGTGGCACCAGCGATGGCCGGCCCATTTCCAGATCGCCGCATCGACATAGACCGCCATCGGGAACTGCCATCAAGCCTGCCGTGCCAGCGCCGCATTGTTGCTATTTCGAGACCGGGCAAGGCTTGGTCTGATCGAACAGCGAGAGGTTGACCAGCTTTCCGGTCATCGAGAACTCGCCATAGTCCATTGTGAGGTCGCGGGTGATGCCGTTCTCGTGCAGCTTGAAGCTGATGCGGTATTCCGGCACCTCTTCGCCCGATTTGTCGGTCTCGTCGAAATAGGCGATGTCGACCGGCCAGTATTTGTCGCCGGCAAGCTTGGCCAGCGCCGGCGCTTCGGGGTCGGCCTTGTCGCCCTCGGCCTTCTTGCCGACGATGACGGTGGTGGTCATCACCTTGTTGGCATCCTCCGAACCGTCGAACAGGCTGGTTTCGTAGAAATTCTCGCCCTTCTCGGCCTTGCCGATCAGTTCGACCAGATGCTGGGTCGGGAACTGAGTAGCGGCGAGTTCCAGGCTGTTCTTCTCGGGCTTGTCGATGTCGACCTTGAGGCCCTTGGTCTCTTTCGTGGCGGTGCCCTTGACCTCCTTGTCTAGGTTCTGGTCGACGAAGGATTTGGTCACGAACGAGAAGGTCTTGCCTTCGGCGTCCTCGAACGTGGTCGTCTGCTGGTCGGTCAGCCTGGTGTTGTCGCCGGTGGCGATCTGGGTGACGAAACGGAATTTTACCGTATAGCCCTCGCAGGGCGAGCCGTTGAACTCATAGACCATGCGGCCGGAAATGCCGGTGATGCCCGAGCGGTCCGACGCCTTGTCGAGGGTAAGATCGTAGACGGCGCGATGCGCCTGCAGCGCCGGCACGGCAAAGGCTGGAGCCATCGAGAACAGCACCGGAACGAGAACGGCGTGGAAGGCAAGGCGCGTTGCGCGCATAAAGGGCTCCGATCGTCGCAGCTGATGGCAGGCCGCAGGTAAGGATGGTCCAGCTTAAAAAAAGTCGTGGCGGAAGCGAGGCAAAAATAGCAATTTCGGCCCGGCCAGCGCGGCGTCTCCAAGCAATAGGGAAATACGATGAGTGAAACAATCGAAAAGCGGCTAAGCGATCTCGGCGTGACGATACCTGCCGCCGCAGCGCCCGCCGCGAACTATGTGCCCTATTGCAGGTCCGGCAATCTTTTGTTCACCGCCGGGCAGTTGCCGCTCAAGGACGGCAAGCTGCAGGCAAGCGGCCTGCTCGGCCGCGACGTCGACACGGCAACCGGCAAGGAAGGCGCAAAGTACTGTGCAATCAACATCTTGGCGCAGGCAAAAGCAGCACTTGGCGATCTCGAAAAAATCCAGCGGCTGGTCAAGATCACCGTCTTTGTTGCATCAGTGCCGGATTTCGTCGAGCAGCATCTGGTCGCCAATGGCGCCTCCGATTTCCTGGTCGCGGCCCTTGGCGAGCGCGGCAAGCATGCCCGCTCCGCCGTCGGCACCGCCTGTCTGCCGCTTAATGCCGCAGTGGAAATCGAAGCCGTCTTCGAGGTCGCATGAGCAGGACCAAGACAATGACCGACCTTTCCTGGCTGACCGCCCGGCCGGTGGCGCATCGCGGCTTTCACGACATGAACAAGACGCGCTGGGAAAACACGCTGTCGGCCTTCGCTGCTGCCGCCGAGCGCGGCTATGCGATCGAATGCGACGTGCACCTCTCATCCGACCGCGTTCCCGTCATCATCCATGACGGCGACCTCAAGCGGCTGACCGGCCAGGACGGCTTTGTCTGGCAGCGCACGGCAGCGGAACTGGCGGCGCTCAGGATCGGCGGCACCAAGGACCATGTGCCGACACTGCAAGAAGCGCTCGACCTGGTCGACGGCCGTGTGCCGATGATTGTCGAACTGAAGGGTGTGCCCGGTTACGACGAGGGCTTGGTGGCAAGCGTCGGCAAGATGCTGGAGCGCTACAAGGGCAAGGCGGCGATCATGTCGTTCGACCACTGGCTGGTCCGCGACTTCCCTAGGGATGCGCCTGGCATTCCGGGTGGGCTGACCGCCTACGGCAGGGACAATCAGTTGATCGAGGCGCATTTTGCCATGCTGGCACATGACCTCGCCTTCACCTCCTATGCCGCGGGCGATCTGCCGAACCCGTTCGTCAGCTTCGTGCGCGAAAGGCTTAAAATGCCTGTCATCACCTGGACGGTGCATGACCAGCCGGCGGTGGATCTCACTTTCAAATACGCCGACCAGATGACGTTCGAAGGGTTCGAACCCGATCTGTCAGTGTCGCCTGATGGAAGTGCCTGAAACGTGACTTGTAGCGGCCCCGACAGAGCTTAAATAAGCCCCATGGATCAGGGTGATGAAGGCGACGGGCAAACGGCGAATGCGGAGTTTTCCATCCGCGTCGCCGCCGGCATCAATGCCTTCACCTGCGACGAGTGGAACGGCTTTACCGGCACAACCCGCAGCGACACAGAAAATGGCTATAACCCTCTCGTTTCATATGCTTTTCTGAGCGCGCTTGAAGATTCCGGCTGCGCCGTGCGGCGTACCGGCTGGCAAGGTCATCATCTCAGACTGGAAAATGCCCAAGGCAGATTGCTGGGCGCCGTGCCCTGCTATCTCAAATCGCACAGCCAGGGCGAATATGTCTTCGACCACGGCTGGTCCGATGCGTTCGAACGCGCCGGCGGCAACTACTATCCGAAACTGCAATGCGCCGTGCCGTTCTCTCCGGTCACCGGCCCTCGCCTGCTGGTCAGCAAGGGCGAGGACAGCGCCATTGTGAAGGCCGGTCTCGCAGCGGGCCTGAAGGCGGTGACGGAAAAGCTCGGCGTGTCCTCCGCGCATGTCACCTTCGCCAGTGAAAGCGACGTTGCAACGCTGGAAGCAGCCGGCTTCCTGCACCGCACCGACCAGCAGTTCCACTTCTTCAACGAAGGCTTTTCGACCTATGACGATTTCCTCGCTACGCTGGCATCGCGCAAGCGCAAGGCGATGAAGAAGGAGCGGCGCGAGGCGCTCGCCAACGATATCTCGATCGACCGGCTGACCGGCAAGGACCTGACCGAAAGGGCCTGGGACGATTTCTTCGCCTTCTATATGGACACCGGCAGCCGCAAATGGGGCCGGCCTTATCTCAACCGCAAGTTCTTCTCGCTGATCGGCGAGCGCATGTCCCAGGATATCCTGTTGGTAATGGCCAAGCGCAATGGCCGCTATGTCGCCGGCGCCATCAACTTCATCGGCTCCGATGCGCTCTACGGCCGCAATTGGGGCTGCATCGAGGACCACCCGTTCCTGCATTTCGAAGTTTGCTACCATCAGGCCATCGACTTCGCCATCGAGCGTAAGCTGAAGGTGGTCGAGGCCGGCGCGCAGGGTGAGCACAAGCTGGCGCGCGGCTATCGTCCCGTGACCATGCATTCGGCGCACTACATCGCACATCCCGGCCTGCGCAATGCTGTGGCCGATTATCTCCGGCGTGAGCGGCGCGAGGTCGAGCGGATGGGCGAAATTCTGGAAGAGCATACGCCGTTCCGCAAGGATCTTGAGGAATAGCGATCCGCCCTGCCCTCGCCTGTCGATATCGCCGGACCATCTTGCCGGTCCGGGACAGCTTCGCTACACCGGGAGCATACTCCCGGAGCGCCGCCATGACCGAGGCTTACGACCCCAGCAATATCTTCGCGAAGATCCTGCGCGGCGAAATCCCGTCGCACCGCGTCTACGAGGATGATGCCGTGGTCGCCTTCATGGATGTGATGCCGCAAGGCCCCGGTCACACGCTGGTGGTGCCCAAAGCACCGTCGCGCAATCTGCTCGATGCCGATCCGGCGACGCTCGGCCGGCTGTTCACCACGGTCCAGAAGGTGGCGCTGGCGGTCAAAAAGGCTTTCGGCGCTGACGGGGTCACCATCCTGCAGTTCAACGAACCGGCGTCTGGCCAGACCGTCTACCACCTGCATGTCCATGTCATCCCGCGGTTCGAAGGCATCGCGCTCAAGCCGCATACGGGACAGATGGAGAAGCCCGAAGTGCTGACTGAGAACGCGGCCAGGATCCGGGCAGCGCTGAACGGTTGAGGTGGCGTGCGCCTCAAGGCGATGAGCTCAGCCACAATCCATTACGTCGGTTAGGGAAATATCAAACCACCCGTGATAACGCGCGCCGTACCGGGATGCGTTTGGGTTTTCAAAATCGTGGAACATTCGGTTGCGACATCAGAGCCGTTGGTAGAAGCAGCTGCCGCGCCGTGGATGGCTATGCGAGCGTTCTGATCTCGATCGCCATCTGGAAGGCGTGCGGGTACTTCCTGGGCAAGTTTGCACCCGAGGGCGTCGCCGCCTGACCTAACAACATCTGCCCTGAAAAGCAGGGGCGCTGTGTCGGCAAACCGGCCAGCCAATGAAAAAAGGGCCCGTCACCGGGCCCTTCATAGGCGAACCTTTCAGCTCTTGCGCGGCAGTTGCGGCACCAGGCTGCGCTTGCCGCCATCCTTGCCCTTGGGCTCAGGCTCGTCCTTGCCCTTGGGCTGAGGCTTCTGCGCCACCGCCTTCTTGGCGACGGGCTTCTTGGCCACTGCCTTGCGGGCTTTCGGCGTCTCTTCCGGCTCCTGCTTCGGCTGCACCGGGGCTTCGTCGGCCAGTGATTCGAGCTTCAGGCCGGTTTCGCCGGTCTCCTTCTTCTCGACGGTGACGCGCACCGTGCCGCCCTTCTTGAGCTTGCCGAACAGCACCTCGTCGGCCAACGGCTTCTTGATGTGCTCCTGGATGACCCGGCCGAGCGGCCGCGCACCCATGCGTTCATCGTAGCCCTTGTCGGCCAGCCAGGCGATCGCGTCCGGCGACAGGTCGAAGGTGACGCCCCGCTCGGAGAGCTGGGCCTCGAGCTGCATGACGAACTTCTGCACCACCTGATGGATGACCGGCACCGGCAGCGAGCCGAACGGGATGATCGCATCGAGACGGTTGCGGAACTCCGGCGTGAACAACCGGTTGATGGCCTCGACATCGTCGCCTTCGCGCTTGGTCGATCCGAAACCGATCGCCGCGCGCTGCGCATCGGATGCGCCCGCATTGGTGGTCATGATAAGGATGACATTGCGGAAGTCGATCTGCTTGCCGTTGTGGTCGGTCAGCTTGCCGTGGTCCATGACCTGCAACAGGATGTTGAACAGGTCCGGATGCGCCTTCTCAACTTCATCCAGCAAGAGCACGCAGTGCGGATGCTGGTCGACCCCGTCGGTGAGCAGACCGCCCTGGTCGAAGCCGACATAGCCGGGAGGCGCGCCGATCAACCGCGAGACGGTGTGGCGTTCCATATATTCCGACATGTCGAAGCGGATCAGCTCGACGCCGAGCGAGGCAGCCAACTGCTTGGCGACTTCGGTCTTGCCGACGCCGGTCGGGCCTGAGAACAGGTAGGAGCCGATCGGTTTTTCCGGTTCGCGCAGGCCGGCACGCGCCAGCTTGATCGCCGAGGTCAGCGCGGTGATGGCGGTGTCCTGGCCATAGACGACGCGCTTCAGCTCGATGTCGAGGCCTTGCAGCACCTTCTCGTCGTCTGCCGAAACCGTCTTCGGCGGGATGCGGGCCATCGTGGCGATCGTGGCTTCGATCTCCTTGATGCCGATCGTCTTCTTGCGCTTGGCTTCCGGCACCAGCATCTGCGAGGCGCCGGTCTCGTCGATCACGTCGATCGCCTTGTCCGGCAGCTTGCGGTCGTTGATGTAGCGGGCCGACAGTTCCACCGAAGCCTTGATCGCCTCGTTGGTGAACTTCACCTTGTGGAATTCCTCATAATAGGGCTTGAGGCCCTTCATGATCTCGATGGCGTCCTCGATGGTCGGCTCGTTGACGTCGATCTTCTGGAAGCGCCGCACCAGAGCGCGGTCCTTCTCGAAGAACTGGCGGAACTCCTTGTAAGTGGTCGAGCCGATGCAGCGGATGGCTCCCGAAGACAGCGCCGGCTTCAACAGGTTCGACGCATCCATCGCGCCGCCTGACGTGGCGCCGGCCCCGATCACGGTGTGGATCTCGTCGATGAACAGCACGGCGCCCGGATAATCCTCGAGCTCCTTGACGACCTGCTTCAGCCGCTCTTCGAAATCGCCGCGATAGCGCGTGCCGGCCAACAGCGTGCCCATGTCGAGCGCGAAGATGGTGGCGTCCTGCAGCACTTCGGGCACATCGCCCTCGACGATGCGCTTGGCCAGGCCTTCGGCAATCGCCGTCTTGCCGACGCCGGGATCGCCGACATAGAGCGGGTTGTTCTTGGAGCGGCGGCACAGCACCTGGATGGTGCGGTTGATTTCGCTCTCGCGGCCGATCAGCGGATCGATCTTGCCGGCCTTGGCCTTGTTGTTGAGGTTGACGCAATAAGCCGTCAGCGCATCCTGCTGCTGCTTCTTCTTGCCGCCTTCCTCCTGCGGCTCGGCGCCGTTCTGGCCGCCCTGCTCGTCATCGGCGCCGCGCGGCGAGCGCGTCTCCGATGCGCCGGGGCGCTTGGCGATGCCGTGCGAGATGTAGTTGACCGCGTCGTAGCGGGTCATCTGCTGTTCCTGCAGGAAATAAGCGGCATGGCTCTCGCGCTCGGCAAAGATGGCGACGAGCACGTTGGCGCCGGACACTTCCTCGCGGCCGGATGACTGTACATGGATCACGGCGCGCTGGATGACGCGCTGGAAGCCGGCGGTCGGCTTGGAATCCTCATCGTAACCGGTGACCAGATTGTCGAGTTCGGTGTCGATATAGGTCAGAACGGTGTGCTTCAGCTCGTCCAGATCGACGTTGCAGGCGCGCATAACGGCGGCCGCCTCGGTGTCGTCGATGAGGGCGAGCAGCAGATGTTCTAGGGTTGCATATTCATGGTGCCGCTCATTGGCGAGCGTCAGCGCCTGGTGAAGCGCCTTTTCCAGGCCTTGGGAGAAAGCCGGCATGTTACCTCACTTCTTCTCCATCACGCATTGCAGCGGATGCTGATTCTGTCGGGCGAAATCCATGACCTGAGACACTTTGGTCTCGGCCACCTCGAATGTATAGACCCCGCACTCGCCCACCCCATGATTGTGAACATGAAGCATGATGCGTGTGGCGGCTTCGCGGTCCTTTTGAAAAAAACGCTCCAGGACGTGAACCACGAACTCCATGGGCGTATAGTCGTCGTTGAGGATGAGGACCCTGTAAAGGCTGGGCTTCTTGGTCTTGGTCTTCGTGCGCGTAATGACGGCTGTGCCGCGACCGGCCTCATTGCCGTCGCCGTCACTTTGCATCCGCACCACGCTTGTTGTGGCAGTCAAACCTGAAGTCACGTAATCCTGCCTCTTTCGAATCCCCATGGCGAGTTCGATATGTAGGTGTTCGATGGACGATTTTAAGCCCTTCTTGTTAGCTGACAATATGGCTAGGTGGGCAAACCGAGGCGATTTTCAAAATCGTGAACCGCCAAAGCCCCGGAATTGAAACCGGCATGAAAAAACCCGGCCGCGCATCCGCGACCGGGTCTGTTTTGCAAGCCCGAAAGGCCGTGCCTGGTATTCTCGAGCGAAATTACTTCGCCTTGGCGACAATCGATTCGAAGGGCTTGTAAGCCTCCTTGGCGAGATCGGCATAGAGATCGCCGAACTTGGTCGCCTCGGCAACGAAGCTCTCATAGCTCTGCTTGGCGAAGTCGGACTGGATCTCGACCGCCTTTTCCAGCGACTTGGCGGAGAACAGCTTTTCGACCGCGGCGCTGCCGGCTTCGAAGCTCTTCTTGGTGTATTCGCCAGCTTCAGTGGCGATCGCCTGCGCGCCCTTGGAGAGCGAGGTGAAGCTCTTCAATCCGGTATCGGCAAACTCCTTGCCGTATTTCGAGAAGTCCTCGTAGGTCTGGGTCATTTGACGTTTCCCTTGGCGTTTTGAAGCGCCCTTGCCTGAGCGCGGTTGTGCAATGCACGAGAATATATTGTGCGCTGCACAAAAGTCAAGATTTCAGCGGCATCAGGCCGCGCTGCGCCGGCATCAGCTAAAATTCGAATAAAGAAAGGCTCAAGCCCGAGGAAAATGGTGAACGCGCCGGTTACCATAAACGGATTGGTAACGCTGGCTGCGATAGTTTGACAACAAGTGAGGTCGGATCCCTTTGCCGCCTCCAGTGCAATGAGTTTCAAAGGAACTATCAGTGCGTCAGGCGTTGTCGGTCTTCGGTTCAAAATCCGCATCTTCCCTCAAAACGATCATGATCCTCGCTTTGGCGATGTCATTTGTCGTTGCGGATGCCGCGTCCTCGATGGCCGCCAGGTCTTCGGCGATCGTCGTCGACGCCAAGACCGGCAAGGTGCTTTATTCGTCCGATGCCAACGGCCGGCGCTACCCGGCGTCGCTGACCAAGATGATGACGCTCTATCTGACCTTCGAGGCCATGGCGAAGGGCCGGATCAGCAGGAACACGCCCGTGCCGTTCTCGGCCAAAGCGGCGGCCGAACCGCCGACCAAGCTCGGCGTCAAGGCGGGCGGAGCGGTTTCGGTCGAGACCGCCATCCTGTCGATGGTGACCAAGTCGGCCAATGATTCGGCGACCGCGCTCGGCGAACTGCTCGGCGGCAGCGAAAGCAATTTCGCCCGCATGATGACCGCTAAGGCGCGCGCGCTCGGCATGGACGGCACCGTGTTTCGCAATGCCAACGGCCTGCCCGATCCCGGCCAGTTCACAACCGCCCACGACATGGCGATGCTTGGCATAGCGCTCAGGGAACATTATCCGCAGTATTACGGCTATTTCTCGCAGCGCTCCTTCCTTTACGGCCGCCAGCGCATCAATGGCCACAACCGTCTGCTCGGCCGCATCAAGGGCGTCGACGGCATCAAGACCGGCTATACCCGCGCCTCCGGCTTCAACCTCGTCTCGTCGGTTTCGGATGGCAACCGCCGCCTCGTCGCCGTCGTCATGGGCGGCACTTCGGGGCGCAGCCGCGACAACCAGATGGCCGGCCTGATCAACGCCTACATGCCGCGCGCATCGACCCGCGGCGGCGGCGCCCTGGTCGCCAAGGCCGGCGGCGACAATCCGGTCAAGGCGCTGGCCAAGGTCTTCCTGCCCAAGCATGACGCGCCGACGCCGGATGGCAAGCCGATCGTTGAAGACGATGCCGTGGCGTCCAATGACGATCCGACATCCGCTGACGAGCAGTCTGCTGAAGGCCAGTCTGCCGACGAACAGACGGTGGCCGCGGTCGAAGAGCCCGCCCCCGTCGTCAAGACCAGGAAGGTCAAGACCGTCATCGTGACGGCGCCGAAGGTCGAAACTGCGCAGATTGTGGCTGCCTATGCCGAACCCACGCCTGTATCCCCACAGGCGGTCGACCCGGTCAACACGGCCTCGGTGCCGGCTGGTTGGGCGGTGCAGGTGGCGTCGTCGCCCAAGCAGTCCGAAGCCCAGGCTTTCCTCGACAAGACCGCCAAGCTGGCGCCCAAAGTTCTTGGGGCTGCTTCCGGTTTCACCGTCGCCTTCGAAAAGGATGGCGAGACCTATTACCGTGCCCGGTTCGGCGGCTTCCGCTCGAAGGATGCGGCCTGGAATGCCTGCAATGCCCTGAAGAAAAAGAAAATCGCCTGCTACGCCGTCCAACAGTAGGGCGGCGTCGGAACCATCTCCCGGAAATTTACTGCGTCGAAGGAGACTAGTTGTGATTGGAGAGCAAGACGTCCTTGGCTTCGTTGATCCGCGCCGCCAGGAAAGACGTGCCGCCGATGTCGGGGTGCAGGCGCTGCATCAGGCGGCGGTGCGCCTTGCGGACATCCGCCGCGGCGGCCCCCGCTTCAAGACCAAGGATCTTGTAGGCCTCCTCCTTAGTCATGGCGCCCGCACCTGGCGCAACACCCAGCCCTTCGCCACCGTTCGCCTCAGCGTCGTTGCGCCAGACGGGAAAACGGCCGTCAAGATACGTCTCTAGGAGCTGGCGGCTCTCCGGGTCGCCGGGGAGTTCGCGGTAAAGCTGCTGCAGCTCGGCCAGGCCCATCGCGCCCAGCATCTTGCCTTCATGGCGGCCGGCCAGAACCAGGCCTTCAAGCCCGCCCGTATCGTGATCAAGCTCCATTTCCAGTGCGGCGGTCCGCACCGTTGAGCGCTTGCCGGGCGCCGGCCCGACCGACGGCCGCTTCATTCGCATCGACCCGTACCAGGCAAGGGCCGCGGCCAGGATGAGGCCGGCAATGCCTTCGCGCCCGACCACCAGCACGGCAAGGCCAACCAGCGCCAGAAGCACCGGCCCGAGCGTGCGCATGCCGCTTGCCAGTTTTTGCGCATCGGCACGGACAAAGATCGTCGCCGCGCCGAGCAGCACCAGAAACAGTGCAACAAGTGCAATGATAGCGCCCATCAATTCCCGCCGCCCCTGAGATGCTCGATCAGCAGCCGGTCTCCCGGCCTGTCCCTTGCCTCGAGCGCCTTCAATCCGCCGGTCGCATAGACGGCAACCGCCGAAAGCAGCCCGGCCAAGGTCGCGGCAGCCCGCCGATCAAATCGGAACCAAGCCCCTTTGGACAGCCGCGCAATCTCCTTGAACGCCTTTTCTGCGCCGGGATCATGGCCTTCCTGGAAGACGAAGACGGGAACGCCGTGCAGACCGAGGCTGCCGGCCTTCTGCGCCAGGTCGTCGATATCCTCTTCCATGGCGTCGCCGATATAGACCAGAGCATTGACCTTGGCCGCCGCCGTTTCCTTCAGCGCATGCGCCAGCACCTTGCCGATCTGGGTGTGGCCGGCACGGCAGTCGATCCGCGTCATCAGCTGCTTCAGGGCATTGGTGTCGGCGACAAAAGCCGACGAGCGGCACTCGCCCAACCCGCGAAAATAGGCCAATTGGACACTGAGGGTGCCGGCCTTGCCAACGGCGTCGAACATCTCGCCCTGCAGCTTGGCGGCGACATCCCAGGTCGGCTGGCGGCTCATCGTTGCGTCGAGGGCAAGGATCAGCCGGCCCGTGCCGGTCGCGACAAGCGTCCGGGCCTGACGGATAAAGGCGTCGATCTCGCCGGCATTGGATTGAGGCTTGACCGGCGCAGGACTGGCCCTTGCGGGCACGCGCTGCTTCTTGTCGCTCATAAGAAGCAAGATGTGGCGTTGTCGGCCCCTTGCAAGTCCAGCCTTGGACAAGATGAAGGGCCAGCGCTCGACGCTCTGGGAGAAGCGGCCGCGCCCTTGGCTCTACAGCAAGCCCAGATCGGCGAGCTCGCGCTTCAGTTTCGGCGGCATCTCGACCATTCCGGCCTTGCCCTTGCCGATATCTGCGGGCGCATCCGAAGGTTTGAGATAACGCCAGCCCTGGAAGGCGCGGCGCGGCTGCCAGTCGGTGCGCACGACGTCGAGGTCGAGCATCAGGCGGCAACGGCCGATGCCTTCGTCGTCCGTGAAGGGCCTGATATCAGTGATCAGCTGGCGGCATTGCACGCTGCCCTTGATCACCCAATAAAGCGAACCGCCATCGGTGACCTCGGCGCCGCGCGTCGGCACCATGCGGGTGGTGTGCCAGTGCTCGGCGGGTTCGCCGGCGCGGCGGCGCTCATCGAGGCGGAAGGCGATCCATTCTTCGAGGTCCTCGACGCTGTCGCAACCGACGCACAGTTTTAGGAGATTGAGTGCCATCGCTTAAGGTTTAGTCTGGCGCGCGATTGCGTCAACGGCCCTGCCCGACTTCTCCACAGTGCCAGTGGCGTTGCACGGTCAGCATTCCACGACATTGACGGCGAGCCCACCAAGGCTGGTTTCCTTGTACTTCTCGTTCATGTCGAGGCCCGTCTGGCGCATTGTTTCGATCGCGGCGTCGAGCGGCACGAAATGGACGCCGTCGCCTTTGATCGCCAGAGAGGCGGCGGTGACCGCCTTGACGGCGCCGAGCGCGTTGCGCTCGATGCAAGGCACCTGGACCAGACCGCCGACTGGATCGCAAGTCATGCCGAGATGATGTTCGAGCGCGATTTCGGCGGCGTTCTCGACCTGCTCGGGCGTGCCGCCCATGACGGCGCAGAGACCCGCGGCAGCCATCGCCGAGGCCGAACCGACCTCGCCCTGGCAGCCGACCTCGGCGCCGGAGATCGAGGCATTGGTCTTGATGATGCCGCCGACGGCGGCGGCCGTGAGCAGGAAGTCGCGGATGCTCGGCTGGTCGGCCTCGGGGTGGAAATGCAGCCAGTAACGCAGCACCGCCGGCAATGTGCCGGCCGCGCCATTGGTCGGCGCGGTGACGACGCGTCCACCGGCGGCGTTCTCTTCGTTCACCGCCATGGCGTAGATCGACAGCCAGTCATTGGCCAGCAAAGGGTTGGGCTTGTTCTGCTGCCATTGCTCCTGCAGCTTGTCGTGCAGCATGCGGGCACGACGGCGCACTTTCAGCCCGCCCGGCATGATGCCGTCCTGCGACAGGCCGCGGTCGATGCAGCCCTTCATGGCGCCCCAGATCGCATCAAGGCCGCTGTCGAGCTCCTCGCGCGACATATGCGTCTCTTCATTGATGCGCTTCATGTCGGCGATAGACAGGCCGCTTTTGCCTGCCATCTTCAGCATCTCGACGGCATTCTTGAAGGGATAGGGCACCTTCTTGCCTTCTGTGGTCACCGAGCCCTTCACCTTCATCCGCTGCAGCTCTTCCTCGGACACCACGAAGCCGCCGCCGATGGAATAGTAGATGCGCTTGAGCAGCAGCCGGTCGCCGGCATCGTAAGCGTAGAAGGCCATGCCGTTGGCGTGGCCGGTGAGCGGCGTCTTGCGGTCGAGCACCAGATCCGTCGCCGGATCGAAGCGATAGGAGGGATGGCCGCGTGGCGATATCCGCTTCTCGGCGGCGATGCGCGTGGCGATTCCCTCGGCCTGATCGGGATCGACCGTCTGCGGTGTCAGGCCAGCAAGTCCGAGGACAACGGCGCGATCCGAGCCATGGCCGATACCGGTATAGGCGAGCGAGCCGTGCAGGCTGGCGCCAATGCGATCGACCTTGACGCCGGCCGGGCGCGGCCAGTCATCGCCGGCGATCTCGTCGAGAAACCGCCGCGCCGCTGTCATCGGTCCCATCGTGTGCGAACTCGACGGTCCGATGCCGATCTTGAACAAGTCGAAAACCGAAAGAAACACGCTGCGCCGTCTCCGGGAATGGGATCAAGACCTACATATAGGACTTTCCATGATGTTTGTGCTGTTTTGCGGATTGCGGCGCTGCACCTGCCGACCTTGTTTGCTCCGGCAGCGACATCCCCGGCTGAAAGCGCGTCGCGCTGAAACGGATTCATGCGACGCGCTTTAAGTTCTTGTTTTAATGCATGTGGTTGTCCCAGAACCGCAGCTCACTTCTGGGCGACATGCTTTGGAGCATCGAACTGACCGCTTTGCCTGTGGTAAAAGGGGGCATGGGCGATTCCTTCCATCTGTCGACGGCTGATCTGGCGGCGCTGGCTTTTTTCCTGCTCGCATGGTTGCTGCATACGCTGGCGTCCGACGGCAGACTGGTCAGCCGGGTGTCGTTGACGATGGCCATGAACGTGCAGCGCGAGGCCTGGATGCGCACCATGGCCGAGCGCGAAATCCGCATCGTCGACACCGCCATCATGAGCGGCCTGCAGCAAGGCACCGCCTTTTTCGCCTCCAGTTCGCTGATTGCGCTCGGTGGCTGTTTCGCGCTGCTTGGCGCCTCGGATCAGGTCCTTGCCGTGCTGAACGACCTGCCGTTGAACGCGACCTCATCGCGCTCCGCCTTTCAGATCAAGGTCTTTGGTCTGGTCCTGATCCTGGCCTTCGCCTTCTTCAAGTTCGGCTGGGCCTACCGTCTCTTCAACTACTGCACGATCCTGATCGGCGCGGTGCCGATCCCCTATGGCGAGGCGTCACGCAACCCGGTCAGCGAAACGGCGGTGTGGCGCGCGGCGCGCATGAACATGCTGGCCGGCAAGCATTTCAATTCAGGCCTGCGCGCGGTGTTCTTCTCGATCGGCTATCTCGGCTGGTTCGTCGACCCGATCGTGTTCGTGCTGTCGACGCTGCTGCTACTGGCAGTGCTGGTGCGGCGTCAGTTCTTTTCCGCCGCAAGGCAAGCCGTGATCGGTCAGCCGCCCGGGCCGGGGAAAAGCTGGTCGATCCGGCCCGACAGCCAATAGGCGGCGAGCCCGATCCACTCGCGGATCGCCATGGTCGTGGTCTGCAGCGAATCGGGTGCGTTGTCGCGAAACAGGCCAAAGCCTTCCTTGCCCGAGGTGCGATAGTCGACCGGCCACGGGACCGTGTGAAAGCCGGCCTTGTCGAACAGCGCCTTGGCGCGCGGCATGTGGAAGGCGGAGGTCACCAGCAGCCAGGTTTCGCCCGATTTCGGCGTTACCAGTTCCTTGGTGAAGACGGCATTCTCATAGGTGTTGCGGGATTTGCTCTCGAGCATCAGGCGATCGGCGTCGACGCCAAGCGCACCGAGCAGCCGCGGCGCGGTGGCCGCATCCCCCTCGCCATCGATGAACAGTTCACCGGTGCCGCCCGAGATAACCACTTTCGCCTCGGGAAAGCGCCGGGCAAGGATCGCCGCCTCGACCATGCGGTCGCCGCCGGAATTCAGCTCATAGCCGCCGCGCGCCAAGTTGATGGCGCCCTCGAAGCCGCCGCCGAGCACGACAATGCCGTCGACCTTCCGCGGCAGCGGCGGCTTTGGGAAGCGCTCTTCGAGCGGATTGAGCATCATGGCGCCAAGCGACGTCCAGGCCGACAGCGCCAGAATCAGGAAGGCGAACACACTGCCCGTCGCCGCCAATCGCCGGCGGCCGATCAGCGCCGCGAGCAAGCCGGCAAGCAGCAGGAAGATCGCCAGGTTGAGTGGTTGGACGAAGAACCAGAATACCTTGGAGAGATAGAAGAACATTGCCTGCCTATCTCCAGCTCAAATTGTGACGGCCGGTGAAGTGCTCGACCGCACTCGCTACCGCTTCCGCTTCGAGGCGGCTTAACTCCCTGCCGAAAACAAGGACGCCGTTCGCGTTAGTCAAGCTGATGACTTCCGACAGTCCCACTTCGTCCGTGGGATAGGTATGGTCGAGGATTTCGACCCTAAGATGCCCTTTCAAAGGCAGTGACCACCGATTTCGCAAGGAACCCCTCACCGAGCGCACGGCTGCAGTGTCGGTCAGCCGCAGGGTTTCCCTGCCGAACACCCGCCAGATGAAATCCTTGCCCAGGAAATAGGTGAAGAGGGCAATGACCGCCACGAAGGACAGCAGGCCGAGCGTGCCGCTGGTGAGCGTTGCGGACGACATATCCGTCAATCCCATGTAGCCGGTGTAGGCGACGATCGCGGCCCCGATCAGGACAAAGACTGTCCTGAAATCCGAGGTGCGTGGCGGGTTCGTGATCAGCAGTTCGTTTCCCGTCTCGACGATGGAAATGCGACACGGAGGCGGCATGCTACCACCACTTCTCCGGCTGGAAGGTTCCCGCCGCCTGCTCGATGACGGCGGCTGTCTGGAACAGGGTTTCCTCGTCGAAGGGACGGCCAATCAGCTGCAGGCCGAGCGGCAGGCCCTTGGCATCGAGGCCGGCAGGCACGGCAATGCCCGGCAGTCCGGCCATGTTCACGGTCACCGTGAAAATGTCGTTGAGGTACATTTTGACCGGATCGGCGGCCATGTCCTCGTCAGCGATGCCGAAGGCGGCCGACGGCGTCGCCGGCGTCAGGATGACGTCGACGCCGTCGGCAAAAACCGTCTCGAAGTCGCGCTTGATCAAATTGCGCACCTTCTGCGCCTGCAGATAGTAGGCATCGTAATAGCCTGCCGACAGCACATAGGTGCCGATCATGATGCGACGCTTGACCTCTTGACCGAACCCGGCGGCCCGGGTCTTTTCGTACATGTCGACAATGTCCTGGCCCGGCACGCGCAAGCCATAGCGGACGCCGTCATAGCGCGCCAGATTGGATGACGCTTCGGCAGGCGCTACGATATAATAAGCCGGCAAAGCATATTTGGTGTGCGGCAGCGAAATGTCGACGATCTCGGCGCCGGCATCCCTGAGCCAGGCAATGCCCTTCTGCCACAGCGCCTCGATCTCTTCCGGCATGCCGTCGACGCGGTATTCCCGGGGAATGCCGACCTTCATGCCCCTGATCGGTTTGCCGATCGCCGCCTCGTAATCCGGCACCGGCCGGTCGACGGAAGTGGTGTCCTTGGCGTCGACCGAGGCCATGGACTTCAGCATGATCGCGGCATCGCGCACGTCCCGGGCGATCGGGCCCGCCTGATCGAGCGACGAAGCGAAGGCGACGATGCCCCAGCGCGAGCAGCGGCCATAGGTCGGCTTGATGCCGACGGTGCCGGTGAAGGCGGCTGGCTGGCGGATCGAGCCGCCGGTGTCGGTGGCGGTGGCGCCGGCGCACAGGAAAGCCGAGACGGCGGAAGCCGAGCCCCCCGACGAGCCCCCCGGCACCAGTTGGGCATTGTCCAGCGTGCGCGCGGTCTTGGTGCCGCCGGCCGAAACGAAACCGCCATCGCCCTGATGCGTGGTCGGCATCACCACCGTGTCGAGGCGCGAACGCCGCCATGGATTGACGACAGGGCCGTAATAGGAGGTCTCGTTGGACGAGCCCATGGCGAACTCGTCCATGTTAAGCTTGCCCAGCATGACGGCGCCGTCTGCCCACAGATTGGCGGTGACGGTCGATTCGTAGCGCGGCTTGAAGCCGTCGAGCACATGGCTGCAGGCCTGGGTGTGGATACCTTCGGTGCCGAACAGGTCCTTGATGCCGAGCGGGATGCCTTCCAGCGCACCGCCATGGCCCTTGGCCAGCCTGGCGTCGGAAGCTTTGGCCATATCGCGCGCCTTGTCGCCGGTGACGACGATGTAGGCATTGAGCACCGGATTGGCGCGCTCGATGGCACCGAGATAGGCCTCGGTGATTTCGACGGCCGAAATCTCCTTGGCGCGCAGCTTGGCGCGCGCCTGCGAAATCGTCAGATGGGTCAGTTCGCTCATCAAAGGCTCTTTTCGTAAAACACCGACCACTCGGAATCGGGATAATCCAGCACCGGCCCGCAGCGCGAGAAGCCGGCGCGTTCATAGACGGTCCAGGCGGCGGGATGGCGGTCGCCGGTTTCCAGCACCAGACGCTTCAGCCCTTCGCTGCGCGCTAGCGTTTCGACATGTTCGACGATCTTGGCGCCGATCTTCCTGCCCCGATGCGAAGGCCGCGTGTACATGCGCTTGACCTCACCGACGCGGGCATCATGGCGCTTCAGCGCGCCGCAGCCGATGGCTTGCCCGTCGTCGCGGGCGATGAACACGGTGGTGTCGTCGCCGGCCATCTGCTCGACCGTCAGATGGTAGCAATGCTCCGGCGGCGTCAGTTCGAGCAGCGTCGCGTTGAGCTCCTCGACCAAAGCGCGGACATCGTCCTGCAGCGGCGTTTCGATGGCGATCTCGATTGCCATCGGCCAGCTACTCCACGACCTTCGGCACGAGGAAGAAATTCTCGTCAGTGGCCGGCGCGTTGGCGACGATATCGGCAGCCTTGTTGCCGTCGGTGACGATGTCTTGGCGCTTCTTCATCTCCATCGGCGTCACCGATGTCATCGGTTCGACGCCGGAGACATCGACCTCGTTCAGCTGCTCGACAAAGCCCAGAATGGCGTTCAGCTCGCCGGTCATGCGCTCGGCATCCTCCTCGCTCACCGCAATGCGGGCGAGACGCGCGACGCGCTTCACAGTTTGCAGATCAACGGACATGTCTTTAGCCTTTGGGAAAACCAGATGGCGCTATAGCGGCGTGGCGCGTGCCGCGCAACATCGATCGTGCTTGGGGAAGAGCCCTGTTCATGCCAGGGCGGCATTTCAGCCTAGGGCAGCGATACACCCTCGCACAGATAATAGCTGCCGCCATTGCCGGCCTGCTCGCCTTCGTCGGCGGTCGGGCGCACCGAGACGATGTCGATTTGGGTCGCGTTCATCTGCGTGATCGACAGTATATCGGGAAAGAGAAAGCCCGGCTCCTGGCAGATGGCAGTGACCGCCCAGCTCGGCGAGCGCGTCGCCTTGGTGACCTGGACGAACTCGCAATTATACTCGACGCTTTGCAGGCCGTCCGCCGACAAGATGACATTGCCGGTGTCGATCAGCGTCTGCAGCGTGTCCTTTTTGGCTTGCGCGCAAAGCTCCTGGGTCTGGAGGTAAACGCCCTTGATGAAGTCCTCGGCGGCGGATGCGGGCGACGCAGCGACCAGCATCGAAACGCAAAGAGTCTCTCTCAAACCCATGGTTTAATTCCCCTTTGCGACAAGGGATCGTTTCAACGATCGCTCTATAGTGTGATCGTTTGGCCGATGGCTGGCAAGGCTACGTCGACACCTGATCCTTCGAGGCCGGCCACGAACTTCTCCGCCGTCGCGTCGATGATCGGGAAGGTGCCGAAGTGGCATGGCACGACGGTGTCGAAGTGGAAGAAGCGCCGGCAGGCCAGGGCCGCCACCGCGCCGCCCATGGTGAAGCGGTCGCCGACCGGCACGAGGCCGATCTTCGGCTCATGCAATTCCTCGATCAGCGCCATATCGGAGAAGATGTCGGTGTCGCCCATATGGTAGAGCGTCTTGTCCTCCGGGAAATGCAGGACCAGCCCGTTGGGATTGCCGAGGTAGACGTTCTGGCCGCCATCGAGCCCAAACGACGAGGAATGCAGTGCCTGCACGAATGTGGTGGTGAAGGCACCGCATTCGACGGTGCCGCCATGATTGCCGGGATTGATCTTCTTGCCGTCGACGCCCTTGCCGACCAGGTACATGCAGATCTCGTAATTGGCGACCAGCTGGGCGTCGCTCTTCTTCAGCACCTCCACCGCGCCGCTGACATGGTCACTGTGGCCGTGGGTCAGAAGCACATGGGTGACGCCTTCCGCCGGCCCCTCCCAGCCGCTCGTCCATGATGGGTTGCCGACGAGATAGGGGTCGATCAGGATGGTCGCGCCTGATGTCTCGACGCGGAAGGCGGAATGTCCGTACCAGGTCAATTTCATCGATCGTGTTCCTCGATTTTGGTTGCGCCGGAAGATAGAACGCCGGCAGCAAAATTAAAGTGACATAGTGTGCTCGCGGTTCAAAAGAACGTGTCGCGCTCTTTGTGACGGCAAGTCTGGGTCACGGTTAGACTGGGTCACGGTAAAACTGGTTGGGGAAAGCCGTTGGGCATCATAGCAATCGAGGATCTGCCGGCACGGCTGGAGGGCGGCAGGACGCTGGCCGGGCTCGACCTCGGCGACAAGACGATCGGTGTCGCCGTTTCCGACCGCGGCCTGTCCTTCGCCCATCCGCGCGCGGTCATCCTGCGCAAAAAGTTTTCGCTGGATGCGGCAGCGCTGCTCGCCCAGCTGAAGAAGGACAATGTCGGCGCGTTTGTACTCGGTCTCCCCATCAACATGGACGGTTCGGAAGGTCCCCGCGCCCAGAAGTCGCGCGCCTTCGTGCGCAACATGGCAGGTATAACCGACCTGCCCTTTGTGCTGTGGGACGAGCGGCTGTCGACGGTGGCGGCGGAGCGGACGCTGATCGAGATGGATTTCTCGCGCCGAAAGCGCGCCGGCAAGATCGATTCGGCGGCTGCGGCCTTTATTCTGCAGGGAGTTCTGGACCGGCTCCAGTCGCTTGACCCACGCGATCGGACGGAACCGGATTCCCCGCCTGCCGCCTGACCCAGGCCATAATGTTGCGGCGGCGGCGAAACGCCCACAATGCCATCAGCAGGAAGCCGTCGAAGATGCAGGCCCTTGCCACCATGCCCGGAATGATCGCCGGATCGATGCCCAGCATCTGCCCGTAGAGCTGAAACACGAAATCATGCAGCTGCCGGCTGAGCATGACGTAGCCGAAATTGATGTCGTTGAGCGACAGGAAGAACCAGCCCCAGAACAGAGCGAGTGGCGCGGCCCACAATGCGAACAGCGTGCGCATCAGTGACCGTCCCTGCGGCTGGAGCCGCCTCTGCGACCGCTGGGACCAATGTCCGGACGGCCGGAAATGCGCGACAGCAAGGAGCCGTGCGCGGCACCCTTGGCCATGGCATGGGCGGTGGCGCGGCTCTCTGCCTCCCGAGAAACCATGACAGCGAAGACCGACCTCCGCTCGGCCAGCATGGCGACATAGGAGGCCAGAAGTGCCGCCAATTGCACGGCGACAACCAAAAACAGGCCGTTGATGCCTCGCGCTGCGCCGCCGATCAGGATGAGCGACAACACCGCGGATGCCGAAATGAAGGCGGTCCGCGCCACACTGTCGGCTTCGTCCGGGCTCGCTGCGGCGTTAACCAGGCTCTCGACGAAGACCCAGCAAAACAGCACCGCCACGACCAGCAAGGCGATGGCCAGCGGCGCCACGACGGCAGCATTGTCGAGATCGGCCAGACGAGTGTTTTCCACGACGACGCCGAGCACGCCCAGAGCGCCCGCAACGCCGCGGTTTCCATCGACACAGATGAACGCCAGCAGGGCGAAAACCAGCGCCCAGTGCAAGGCCAGAAAGGACGTCAAAATGTGCCGCATGGCATTCCTGCTTTGGTGACAAAGACAGTGGGGTCTGCGGCCTGCGGCTGCAACGGAAACCATTCGTTAAGGTTAACGGCTGTCCACAGGCAGGCAAATTCGTTCACGGCCTGGCGGAAGGCCCTCAATTCACCGGCGGATAGAGCGTGTCGATGATCATGCGCGCATCGTGGCGCGAATCGAGCATGCCATAGGTGTTGCGCCACTGGCCGGCGAGCCGCGTCTCGACGAAGGCGTCCGCAATCCGCCCTGCCCCCAGCCGGCGCAATTCCGCAGCTGCCGCCGACAGCGCCAGCTGTTCGGTCAGCAGGCGGGCCGACCCCTCATCGGTGCCGGCGACCTGCATGGCCGCCTTGAGCACGCCAATGGTTCCGCGTCCGCCGGCGCCGAGATCGCGGTCGATGCCGGCCAGCACCTCCTCGAACAGGCCGGGCGCGCGGCCGAGCACGCGCAGCACGTCGAGCGCCATGACATTGCCTGAGCCCTCCCAGATCGCATTGACCGGGGCTTCGCGGTAGTAGCGGGCGAGCGGCGCTTCCTCGACATAGCCATTGCCGCCGAGGCACTCCATCGCCTCATAGAGCAGTGGCGGCGCGATCTTGCAGACCCAGTATTTGACCACCGGGGTCATGGCGCGGGCAAAAGCAGCCTCGCCGCGGTCGCCGGCAGCCTCGTCGAAGGAGCGCGCCAGTCGGAACGAGAGTGCCGTGGCGGCGGCGACATCGAGCGCCATGTCCGCCAGCACGCGCTGCATAAGCGGCTGTTCGATCAGCGTCGAGCCGGCCACCTGGCGGTGACGGGCGTGATGCACGGCCTCAGCCAGCCCCGCCCGCATGATTGCCGACGAGGCGACGGCGCAGTCGAGCCGGGTCAGCGTGACCATGTCCATGATCGTCTTTATGCCGGCGCCGGGCTCGCCGACCATCTCGCCGATGGCGTTGACGAACTCTACCTCCGATGAGGCGTTGGAGCGGTTGCCGAGCTTGTCCTTCAGCCGCTGAAAGCGGAAGCCGTTGCCGGAACCGTCGCCGAGGATGCGCGGGACGAGAAAGCAGGAAAGCCCTTCAGGCGCCTGTCCAAGCACGAGAAAAGCGTCCGACATCGGCGCCGACATGAACCATTTGTGGCCGGTGAGGCGATAAAAGCCGCTGCCGGCGCGTTCGGCCCGTGTGGTGTTGGCGCGCACGTCGGTGCCGCCCTGCTTTTCGGTCATGCCCATGCCGAGCGTCAGCCCGGTCTTGTCGACCGGCGGCTTCTGACTCTGGTCGTATTTGCGCGTCGTCACGCGCGGCGCCCATTCGCGAAACAGCTTTGGGCTGGCCATCAGGGCGGCCAGCGAAGCGCTGGTCATGGTGATGGGGCAGAGATGCCCGGTCTCGAGTTCGGCGGTCAGGTAGAAACGCGCGGCGCGCACCTGATGGCGACGGCCGATCTCGCTATCGCCGTTTTCCCAGATCGAGGAATGCAGGCCGCCGGCAACCGAGCGGCGCATCAGCGCATGATAGGCCGGATGGAATTCGACGAGGTCGATGCGCCGGCCCTGACGGTCATGCGTGCGGAGCTTCGGCGTCTCGACATTAGCGAGGCGCGCCAGCTCCTGCGCCTCCTGCGTCAGGACGAACCGGCCAAGCCCGTCGAGGTCCTTGCGCACCGGATCGGAAAAACGCTCGGCAAGCTGGATCAGCAACGGATCGCCCCGCCAGGCGTTGCCGCCCGTCAGCGGCGGCGGCTGGTTGGTCACGTCGTCGGTCACGCCCAATCCTTCTGAAAGTAGAAGGGCCTTCTAACGCTAGAAAGGCACTTATCATCACGAGGCTTCGAATCCGAAGCAATCGGCTAGATATAGCCCAAGGCAGGCGGCGCGCGCGACGAAAATACCGGGGAGAAAGGCCGCAATGCCAAGCTGACGCTTGCGGCAAGGAATTCTCCCCCCTATAGCAGCGCCTTGAGATGACCGACGCTTCGTCCCTGCCGCTTTATCCTCACCGCCATCTTCTGGGCATCCGCGATCTTTCCCCCGGTGACATCGAGCTTCTGCTCGACCGGGCAGATCGCGCCGTCGCCATTTCGCGGCAGTCCGAAAAGAAGACCTCGACGCTGCGCGGCCGCACCCAGATCAACCTCTTCTACGAAGCCTCGACGCGCACGCAGTCGTCGTTCGAACTGGCCGGGAAACGGCTCGGCGCCGACGTCATGAACATGTCGGTGGCGAGCTCTTCGGTGAAGAAGGGCGAGACGCTGATCGACACGGCCATGACTCTGAACGCCATGCGCCCCGACATCCTGATCATCCGCCACCAGTCTGCGGGCGCCGCTGCTCTTTTGGCGCAGAAGGTCGGCTGCTCGGTGGTCAATGCCGGCGACGGCGCGCATGAACACCCGACGCAGGCGCTGCTCGACGCGCTGACCATCCGCCGCGCCAAGGGGCCGCTGTCGAAACTGATCGTAGCGATCTGCGGCGACATCCTGCATTCGCGCGTCGCGCGTTCCAACATCATGCTCTTGAACGCGCTTGGCGCGCAGGTGCGGGTCGTGGCGCCGTCGACGCTGCTGCCCACCGGCATCGAGAAAATGGGCGTCATCGTCTCGCGCTCGATGGCCGAGGGCCTCAAGGGCGCCGACGTGGTGATGATGCTGCGCCTGCAGCGTGAGCGGATGGAAGGCGCCTTCGTGCCTTCGGTACGCGAATATTTCCGCTATTTCGGCCTCGATGCCGAAAAGCTGAAGGCCGCCAAGGACGGCGCGCTGGTGATGCATCCCGGTCCGATGAACCGCGGCGTCGAGATTGCGTCCGAAATCGCCGACGGTCCGCAAAGCGTCATCCAGGAACAGGTCGAGATGGGGGTGGCCGTGCGCATGGCGGTCATGGAAGCGCTGCTCGATCCCCGCCGCAATGCAGAGGGCCGCGGCGCATGAGCACGACGGTCTTTGAGCGCGCCCGCATCGTCGACCCGTCACGCGGCATCGACGAGGTCGGCACCGTCATCGTCGAAGGGAAAAAGATCGTTGCCGCCGGCAAGGCTGCCCTGAACCAGGGCCTGCCGGCGGGAGCCACCGTGGTCGACTGCGCCGGCAAGGCGATCATTCCCGGCCTGATCGACGCGCGCGTCTTCATCGGCGAACCGGGCGGCGAACATCGCGAGACCATCGCTTCGGCCAGCGTTGCGGCGGCGGCCGGCGGCGTCACCTCCGTCGTTATGATGCCCGACACCGACCCGGTGATCGACAATGTCGCGCTGGTCGAATTCGTGCTGCGCACCGCCCGGGACACGGCCAGCGTCAACATCTTTCCGGCGGCGGCGATCACCAAAGGCCTCGCCGGTCGCGAGATGACCGAATTCGGCCTGTTGCGCGAGGCCGGTGCGGTCGCCTTCACCGATGGGCGGCACACAATATCCAGCGCACTGGTGATGCGCCGGGCGCTGACCTATGCCCGCGATTTCGGCGGCGTCATCGCACATGAGACACAGGATGGCGACCTCGCTTCGGCGGGCGTGATGAATGAAGGCCTGTATGCCAGCTGGCTCGGCCTTGCCGGCATTCCGCGCGAGGCCGAGTCCATCCCGCTGGAGCGCGACCTGGCGCTGGCACGGCTGACGCGCGGCGCCTACCACGCGGCCAAGATCTCGACGGCGATGGCAGCGCAAGCGATGACGCGCGCGAAAGCCGACAAGGCCAATGTCACGGCGGGCGTGGCGATCCACAATCTGTCGCTGAACGAGAACGATGTCGGGGAATACCGCACCTTCTTCCGGCTGACGCCGCCTTTGCGCGCGGAGGAAGACCGGCTGGCCATGATCGAGGCGGTCAAGGACGGCACGATCGACATCATCGTCTCCTCGCACGACCCGCAGGATGTCGACACCAAGCGCCTTCCCTTCGCCGATGCAGCTGCCGGCGCGATCGGGTTGGAGACGCTGCTTGGAGCAGCGCTTCGGCTCTACCACAATGGGGACGTGCCGCTACTTCGGCTGGTCGAAACACTGTCCACCGCACCAGCAAGGCTGTTCGGCCTGCCGGGCGGCACGCTGAAGCCGGGAGCGCCGGCCGATCTTGCGCTGATCGACCTTGAAGAACCCTGGATCGTGAGTGAAAGCGGCATCCGCTCGCGCTCGAAAAACACCTGCTTCGAAGGTGCGCGGCTGCAAGGCATGGTCTTGCAAACGCTGGTGGCGGGCCGCACAGTGTTTTCGAGCTAGAGCGATCGCGCCACGTCGCAGACCGATATGTTGCTGGGGAAATGCGGGGGCAAACAATGAGTTATAACGTTATCCTGGCATTGCTGTTCGGCTATCTCCTCGGCTCGATTCCCTTCGGCCTCTTGATCACCCGCGCGGCCGGCCTCGGCGATGTGCGCAAAATCGGCTCCGGCAATATCGGCGCCACCAACGTTCTGCGCACCGGCAACAAGGGCCTCGCCGCCGCGACGCTGGTGCTCGACGCGTTGAAGGGTACGGCGGCGGTGATGATCGCGCGCCATTTTGGACACGACTACGGACTGTGGGCCGGCCTTGGACTCTGGGCGGGCCTTGGCGCCTTCCTTGGCCATCTGTTTCCGGTCTGGCTCGTTTTCAAGGGCGGCAAGGGCGTGGCGACCTATCTCGGCGTGCTGATCGCGCTCGGCTGGCATGTGGCGCTGATTTTTATCGTCGTCTGGCTGGCGATGGCTTTTCTGTTTCGCTATTCCTCGCTGGCAGCGCTGACGGCGGCGGTCATCGTGCCGATCGCGCTTTATTTCTGGAGCACACCTGAGACCGCCGGGCTGTTCCTGGTGATGAGCCTGATCGTCATCTTCAAACATCGCGCCAACATTTCGCGCCTTCTTGCCGGCACCGAAGGCAAGATCGGAGCCAAGGGTTGAGCAAGCCCGCCGCCGGGCCGCGCCTCAGCGACCGGCAGCGGCTGAGCTGGCTGCGGCTGATCCGCACACAAAATGTCGGCCCGGCCTCGTTTCGCGAATTGATCAACCGCTTTGGTTCGGCGGAGGCGGCGTTGGAGATGCTGCCCGAGCTGATGATTTCGGGCGGAGCCAAAAGGATCATGCGCATTCCTTCCGTGGAGGAAGCCGAAGCGGAACTCGACGCAGCCAGTGAAAACGGCGCCCGCTTCGTCGGCATCGGCGAGGCCGACTACCCGCCGATGCTGAAAAACATGGACAATCCGCCGCCATTGATTGCCGTGAAGGGCGAGGCAGCCGTCTTTCGCCTGCCGGCGGTGGCCATCGTCGGCGCCCGCAACGCGTCGCTCGCCGGCATCAAGATGGCGCGCATGCTGGCGGCGGATCTTGGCCGCGACGGCTACGTCATCGTTTCCGGCCTGGCGCGCGGCATCGACACGGCAGCACACCAGGGCAGTCTCTCGACTGGTACAGTGGGTGTGCTGGCCGGTGGGCTCGATGTCCCCTACCCGCCCGAAAATATCAGCTTGTGCGACGACATTGCCGAGCGTGGCGGCGCCGTCATTTCGGAAATGCCGTTCGGCTGGCAGCCGCGGGCGCAGGATTTTCCGCGCCGCAACCGGCTTGTCGCGGGCGCCGCCCTCGGACTGGTGGTGATCGAAGCTGCGCAACGCTCCGGCTCGCTGATCAGCGCGCGTCTGGCGGGCGAGATGGGCCGGCTGGTCTTTGCCGTACCGGGTTCGCCGCTCGATCCGCGCTGCGCCGGCTCCAACGGGCTGCTCAAGGACGGCGCCACCCTGGTCACCGAGGCGGCCGATGTTTCCGGTGCGATCGCACCCTTGGCGGGCACGCGAACGCGAAGCATTGCGCCGCCAGAAAAGGCACCCGATTTTTCGGCAACTCCCCCGCCCGGTGAGGACGAACGCAGCGGCGTGCTCGAGGTGCTGGGCCCAACGCCGGTGGGCGTGGACGAGATCATCCGCCACACCGGCCTCAACGCCGCGCAAGTCTCCATGGTGCTGCTGGAACTCGACCTTGCCGGCCGCATCGAGCGCCATGCCGGCGGCAATGTCTCACTGGTTTCGTGAAAGCCTGAGACTTAGTTTGCGGCCGCAAATACCGCAGCACTTTCAGACATGAGGCGCCGCGCGGCGGGCTGGACATTATCCCTGTATGTAATGCATTGGCGGTAGCGGCCATCGGCAACGCGCTGTTTACCAATGCGCTCCCACTCCGGTGTCCAGGAGGAATTCCAGTCAAAATCCTGGGACATCAGATTTTCCCTGTCGAAGCATTGCGGATCCCTCTCGAGTATCCGACGCGCTTCATCGGCGAGGGGACTATAGTTTTCAACAGCCGCTATCTTCCGCGCCCGCGCGGCCGGGGAAAGCTGAATTGCCGATTCGACACGTCCCGCCACATTTGGAACCGCAGCGGAACAAAGCTGTTTGCCGACCTGTGCCGTCTTTCGCAGTCCTTGGCAGAGGGCCTGGCCAAACGCAAAGGCAAGATCATGTATGGGATTATAGCCGTCGACCGCATCCGATACGATCTGGACACTCTTTGCGGTCGTTAGATCGGCGCGCACTCTCGAAAACACGTCGATCAGGAAATCATGGTTCCCGGCCAGCAGCGCTTCGTACCAGGCGCCATCCGGAATTTCCCCAAACACCGCGCCGCGTGTCGCGCCCGCAGCTTCGACCAGATCGCGCGAATAGCGGGTTCGCGTTGTTTCCTTGCCGCCTGATCCGTCGGTCAGAAGATAGACCCTTGGTTTGGCGATCTCGAGCCAATGGTGGATCCTGAGTTCGTGCCCGGGGTGAGCGAGAATCAGCACATTTTCCAGTTTTTCTCCTGACTTTTCAGGCAACAATGGCTCCAATCCAGTTTCTGGTCCGATCGAGCCGAATGGCCTGGAACAAATTCAGGCACAAACCTTGGCCGCGACAATGCTGACGAAGCTTGTTTGGTCAGCGGCTTCAAATTAAGACGCTGCCAGAAACTCATGCGCCTTTCTCTCTCATATCAGATGTAGTGCGCAAGCAAGGAATCGCCCGTTGCGAATTCTTATCACCAATCTCTCCCTGTCGCGAAACAGCGGATCGGAAGCGGCCGTCGAACTGTTGGCCGACGGGCTTCGCGGCGCCGGCCATCAGACCATGCTGCTGGCTCCCACTCTGGGCGACATGGCCGATAGAATGCGTCGGCGCGGGCATCATGTCGTCGATCGGATTGCCGAGATCGTCGAAAGGCCCGATGTCATTCACGCCCAGCATCTGACGCCCTGCCTGACTGCGCTCGCCAGGTTTCCCGACGTGCCAGCGGTATTTTCCTGTCACAGCGCCTTCTTTGAAGTCGAAGCGCCGATGCTGCATCCCCAGATACGCCATTGGATTGCGGTCGACGAGGCGTGCCGAGCCAAATGCCTGTCGAGGGGCATACCGGCCGACCAGATGAGCCTTGTCTACAACGCGGTCGATCTCAATCGCTTCAAACAGCGCCCACCGCTCCCCGCCAGACCCGCGCGAGGCCTGCTGCTGACCAAGAATTTCGAGCACCAGGCGGCGGTTCGTGAGGCCTGTGCGAGAAGTGGCATCCAGCTGGATGAGCTAGGTCCAGCCACCGGGCGGTTTTCGCAGCAGCTGGAACAGGATCTGCTTGGTTACGACATCGTGTTCGCAACCGCCCGGATGGCCATCGAGGCAGCTGCGGTCGGCTGTTCCGTCGTGGTTTGCGACGCGCGCGGTTTTGCGGGATTGCTCAGCAGCGCAAACATGGAGGCATGGCGTCGCTTCAATCTGGGCGTTGGGCTTTTGACCAAGCCGACCACGGTCGAAAATCTTCTGGGCGCGATATCCGGTTTCGATGCGAACGATGCCGCGGCGGTGTCCACCTATTTTCGGAAGGCGGCCGGCGACGCGTATTTTGTCGAGGAACATGTGCGCATCTATGATCAGGTGCTGCGATCCGACAGGGGGCTGAATCCCGATGAGCGCGCGCTTGCGACCGCCGTGTGGATCGAAGAGATCGGGGTCTCGCATCCACGCCGAAGATGGTTTCACATCGTGAAAGAATTGCACGGCTGGCCGGATGCGCCCGAATTGGCGACGCTTCTGGCGCAGTCCCACGCGAACTCGCGAGTTTTGGAGAAGCTTGGCGAACAGAACGCCAGAACCCAGCAGCTTGTTCTGGACGAGGCTGTCTCGCGAGCCGCCGCGCTGGGCGACAACCCGGCTGTGCTGAGCCGGGTGGAGGAACAGCTTTCGAACCTTTCAAATTTTGTGGACGAGATAAAGCGGCTGTACAACGGTATGATCCCCCTGTTCATCAGAAAGCTTCTCCTTCGGGCGCGTAAAGGGGCCGGACATTGACAGGGCTCGACGGCTTGGACCGCGACAAATTGAGTGGCTACAGCATCTGCACCTCGCCACGATCCGGCAGCAATTTCTTGTGCCAGCATCTGAGCGGCACGGGCCTGCTCGGACATCCGCTGGAATATTTCAATTGGGGCGGGCGGCGCTATTTCGATGACCCGGACTACCCCAAGGATATCGCCGGCCAGGTCTGGAAGATCCTTACCATGGGCGCCACTGCCAACGGCATCTACGGCTTGAAGTTATTTGCCCACCAGCACGACTGGATTTCGGGCGAGGTGAACTGGGTCGATGCCCTTCCCAATCTTCGCTTCGTGCTGCTCACCAGACGCGACTTGCTTGGCCAAGCGATTTCCTGGGCACGCGCGCTGCAGACAGGACAATACCGATCGAGCCAACCGATGGCCCAGAAGCCGATCTTCGACGCTGGACTGATCCAGAGCCAGCTCAACGCCCTTGCTCGTGAACGAGCCCGCTGGGAGATGTTCTTTGCGCGCACCGGTATCGAGCCCTTGCGGTTCGAATACGAGACAATGATCGAGGACCCTCGCCACGCCGTCAGTCAGGTCGCCGAGCTGATGGGCCTGAAGCCGCCCTCCAGGCTGGACCCCGGCAACGTGACCGTTGAGCTGCAAAGGGATGCATCAAACCTCGAATGGGCAGACCGCTTCCGGGCAGAGCGCGGCGACCCGAACATCCTGGACTTGATCTAGCTCCGCAGAATTCGTCTTCGGGCTGTCTGGAGTGCTGCTGAGCGGGTAGCAAAAGTAGCCATTTACTCTTCGCCATCCCGTCTGTATCACCGCCCCAGACCGCGTGGGGCGCCACGCCATCCAGCCGGGGGGCAGATGTCGACACCGTTCAATGCATTTACTTTGGTTGAGTTTCTCGCCTTTGCAGGGTTGAGCTTCCTTTATGTCCGGGCAGACGATTCGTTATCCCCCAGGGGTAAGACCGAGTGTACCATCGTCGCAGGGATACTGTTTGCGATCCTGGTCGCGGCAAGAGCCCCGGCGTTGCTTACCTTCTACAGGGTTTGGGCTGAAATTGGCCCTCTGTACTTCGGCTATGCCTATGCGAACGGTCCGTTAGCCGCTCTGTTCAACCCGGCAAGCAATTACTACGATCTAGCGGCAAACCTATCTTCAGCCGTTGCGGTGTCGGCCGGACTTCAGTGGTGGCCGGTCGTTGACACCGGCTCCGGTCTTCTGGTGGCTTTGCTGTTTCCATTTGTTGTCGCCGGCACAACGCAATCAATATCGTGGCGAACCGGAATCCTGTTGGCGGTTGCGACCGCGCTCTATTGCGTCACCGCATCGGAAACATTCGGAACGGCACTGCACATCAAAGGCTGGGCACCTGTTTATGCCGCGCTTGTTTTTGGGTCTTTGGCGTTCAAACAGCCGCTCAATCGCGTTCATATCGGTCTTCTTCTAGTGCTGCCGTTCACAGGAACCCCCGCAGCTTTCGCGCTTATCACATGGGCGGCTGCCGGCTTTGTGCTACGGCAGCCTTATCTTGTCCGACCTCTGGTTTGGTCTATTCCTGGATTGGCGACGCAGATCGGCTGCGCACTGTTGCCGGCAACGAATACCGGCTTGGCCGTACGGCCGTTCACGTTTCTCGGTTTCGCAAGCTTGCCAGACCTGTTCCTGCTCAAGGTGGGTGGTGCAATCCTTTGGCCGGCCTTGTTTTTCAGCAACTTGACACCGGGTACGCTTGAACTGATAGCAGCTGCTATCGTCTTCCTTGGCGTGCTTGGAGCTGCAGTTTTCCTCGCCCGCCGCCAGCCCATCCTGCTGCTCGTCCCGATCGTTGCGCTGCAATTTTCGGCTACTGCGATTCTCGCCGTCGGAGGTGCCGAGTCACTGCTCCAATCGGGATCTGGCTTCAGGTATTACTTCGCGCCAGTCGCAACACTCCTGATCGTTCTGGCGATTTGGGCGTCTTCGTGGAGGTTGGTTACAAGGGTCGCGGCGGTTGCTATTTGCCTATGCGCGGTCCTCGCAAATCGAGACTACAACGCCATGGTCGACGGCTTGTTCTTCACACCGTCCCACACCAGTTGGTCCTCGCAGGCAACGACCCATCTCACGTCACCATCGCAAACGCTTGTAAATTACCCCGGAGCAGGCGGAGTGCAGCTACCAGACTGTGGAGAATACCACTGCTAACAAGCACATCAGGTTGTTTCGGAATTGTGATGATACATGACGAACCTGCCGACCAACGTCGCGCCTGCAATAACGCCTCCCGCCAGCATCAGCAAAAAAACCTGGTGAAACTCAGGCGATTCGAGAGACGCCGCATTGCCGAGCAATGAACCGACATAGACATAACCAAAAAGGGCGGGAAGCGACGCTGCGGTTCCTATCACGTAGTCGGCGAGGCGAATTCCACTCGCGCCCAGCGCAATGCTTGTGGCGGCAAAGGGAACGACCGGTGACAGGCGGATCAGAAAAACCGATCGCCAGCCGTCAGCGGCAAGGAACTGTTTGACCTTGTCGAGGCCGCCAACAATTTTCGTGTTGGTAAAAGGAACGTTTTGCAGACCCTTTCGGCCTACGTAGTAGCCGACGATGCCGCCGGCCAAAGTCCCGACGAGCGCCATTGCCGATCCACCGGCGAATCCGTAAACCGCTCCGCCTGCGATCCCGAGCAGGGACGCCGGCAATATGCCGGTGGCGGCCACTAGAAACTGCATCACGACCAGCGCAACGAAACCGAACAGCCCTGTCTGCTGAACGCTCGCTTTGGCGATCCGCAAGATATCGTCGAGATAGCCCGACAGCGCCGCGGGGACGAGAACCATCGCAAGGCCCGCCACACCGAGGGCCATTCGTGCCCGACGCCTCATCAGATATTGCTCCCGACGAATAACGGATCTTGTCGAATGCCCAGTTTGCTGAGGCGAAACTTCGCCGCGGTTTTCAAGACACCCAGGCCATAGACGACGCTACGCCGAAAGTTGATCGACGACGCCTCCGGGAAGTATCTCGTCGGACAGGACATCTCGCCACCACGCAGGCCGAGATAGACGGCCTGGCAGACCATCTCATTGTCGAACACAAAGTCGTCCGAGCACCGGTGATAAGGAATCTCGGTCAACGCTTTCCGGCTCCAGCACCGAAAGCCAGTGTGAAACTCCGACATTTTCTGACCGATCAGAATGTTTTGAACCAGGGTCAGAAAGCGATTGGCGATATATTTATAGACCGGCATGCCGCCGCGCAGGGCACCCTTGCCCAAGATGCGCGAACCAAAGACGTAATCATACTCGCCAGAGGCGACCATCGAGGCAATCGCCGGCACCAACCTGGGCGAATATTGATAATCGGGATGAAGCATCACGACGATATCGGCATCGCGCTGCAGCGCCGCATCGTAACAAGTCTTCTGATTGCCACCGTAGCCTTTGTTGATCGAATGCTCGATTGTGTGAATGCCGAGCTGTCGCGAAATGCCGACAGTATCGTCCTTCGAGAGATCGTCCGTGAGAATAACGTCGTCGATCAATTGCATCGGCAAGGCGAAGTAGGTCTTCTCCAGTGTAGCCGACGCATTATAGGCGGGCATGATCACCGCCACACGCAATCCATCAATCATTTCTACGCTAACGCCCCGATGTTGCGTTTCCATTGCCGGAAAACATCCTATAGCGCAAGCCGGCCTAGCATTTCCCGATCCACGTGCGGCAAAAACGCCACGCAATGTTTCCGTCCGCACCAAACGACGCCGGAACGAGAGACCGTGGTGGTCGAGGTCCCGGTTTATGTCGAGCCGCCAATCCAGTCGACGGCAGAACTCGCGCGCCTGCTGGCAAAGCGGGGTCCCGCGCAAGGCGCTTTCCCTGGTCGGGTTGTCCTAAAGTTAGCCGTTCAAGCAAACTGGGGCCGTCAGTTGCCGGGCAACGACGGCGCGCAGTCAGATCCATTCCAGATTGATGTTTCGGATGTTTCCTGGGCGATGCGTTGGCGAATGCGCTCCACCCGATGCGCTATGTCTGGCGACACCCGGTCGTGCGTTTCAACCAGAATGGCGCCGATAGCATCTTGCAGCCCAGCTTCGAGGATGGCTTCCAGGCATTCGGCTTCGCTGCCCTCAATGTCCATCTTCATCATCGATGGCATGCCGGCGGCGCCAACGCCGGTACAGATGCCACCGCAGGGTATTTTCCAGGCGGCTCTCGGAAAAGCACTCCGCCATTCCAGGGCTCTCCGTTGCACTGACGATCACGCTCGCAATGGCATACTCTCGACAGCTGACGAAAACCGGGCTCGACGGTCTGCGCATCAGTCAGCGGAACAGATACTTCGATACCTCCGGATTGCCACGGCGCCACATCACATTGTCCAGAAAATAATGGTGCACATTGATGAAGATGAGCACGATGAAGAAGAACAGCGATGACCCCAGCACTTGCCTGTCATACGGGATCAAGGCCGTCAGCGCGGATGGGATCAGCCAGAAGCCGAGATAGCCAAGGGCGGTGCCGCCGACGATAAAGCCGAAGAGCCGAAACCTGTAGAGGGGGCCGAGAAAGGACAGGATTTTCGGCTGCGGATCGCCTTCGGCATCGGAACTGTCTCGCTCGACGTTCGTCTGGTAGCGCCAGACCACGGCGAGATACTGCAGCGAGTGGAGCGCGGGCACGATCAGCAGCCAGAGCGGGTTTACGCGCGCAATCAGGATCCAGAGATAGAGCGACGCGACATAGGCCACCAAACCGTTATAGGGCAGGCCGCCGCTGTTCTTTCGCCAGCGATTGGCCAACATCAAAAGCGTGGCCGCCGTCGACGCAACGGCCGCCAGCATGCCGATGTCGGTAATCCAGGAAGGGGCCGCGAATGTGTAATAGTCCAGGCCATAATATTTGCCCTGGGTGACCGCCGTATTCGTCTGCAGCCATGCCAGGATCCACACCGCATAGGAGTTCACCAGCAGCACCTTCTTGTCGCGGTCGTCGAAGAATTTGCGCTTCAGCACCGCATCCACCATCAGCATGCCGTAGCCCTGCTTGACGTAGTGCCAACCGACAAAAAAGAACATCGCGTTGGTGGCATAGCCGAGCAGGCGCGTGTTCGCCGCCGCCGCGCCATAAGCAAAGAACCCGGCCATGACGAGGGGCACGACAATGCCCGCGAAGATGTAGCGAAGCTGCAGACTCCTGTCGTAGCCGTCGCCCGTCACCTTGCGCCCGAAATTGCGGTAGAAAAGCTGGTAGGAGTGGGCGAAGTGGGGATAGTTCACGAGATAGGCAACGATCACCATAGTTGCGGCCACCGGACCCTCATATTCGAGGGGAACGAGAAACAGCACCGGCAGGATGAGAAACGCGCTGCCGCCCAGCATGAGGAAATCGGCGACCGGGCCGAAGAGGTATTTTTGAGGCGCCGCCGCCTTAGGAGCGACAACATCGGCCGAAAGCTGAAGTGTCATGTCAGAACCCTCCCCTGGGAAGGGCTGAGTTTAGCCAGCGACTGATGTGACGACAAGGTTGCGCCGTCGATTGGCAACCAACTTAGCCAAGCCCCATCTCCAACCTCAGATGGGCTGCGTTTGTCACGATCCCTCCCAACAACATGAACACGGGAACTGCAATTCCCACCGCTCCTAGCTCCTGTGCAACAAGCGCAGAACCGAAAAAGGCAGCCAAGCCAACAAAGAGGGAAATCGGTATAAAAAGAGCCGCCCTCGTTAGGCCTTTGCGGTAAATGACATACGCCGAAGGGCCTAGCCATAAAAGCATCAGCGCTAAGATCCCGATCACGTCGTTGCCCCTAATTGCATCGCGCCAGATGCTTTTGATGAGATCAGCCCGCCGCTACCTCGTCAAGCGCAGGGCCGCGCGCTGGATAGAGTTGACCACCTTCGCATCGGTGCCGAAAACGGTCCGCACATCCCATTCCTCCGTCATACCCCTCCTCTGATCGTAAAAAAACCGGCACGATTTGCTACTAACATGTTAGTGTGCTAGCACGGCATACACACCTACTTCGGAGACCTTCCGGTGACATCACGCTTTGGCCTTTCGGCCGCTCTCGCCACGCCTTTCGATGCCCGCGAGCAGATCGCCACCGATCCCATGATCGCTCAGGCCAAAAGTTGCCTGGCGCAGGGTTGCGGCAGCGTGACGCTTTTCGGCACCACAGGGGAAGGCGCGTCGGTGGGCACGACGGAGCGGCGGTCGGTGACCGAAGCCATGCTGGCTGCTGGAATCTTGCCGCATCAACTCGTTGCCGGCGTGCTGGTCGACGCCGCCGAAGACGCCGCCGAACAGGCACAGCATGCCTTGCAGCGAGGCGCCCGAAACATTCTGCTGGCCCCGCCGAGCTACTTCAAGAATGTCGGCGAGGAGGGCCTTTTCGGCTGGTTCTCCGCCGTCTTTGCCGCGCTTGGCCCCCTCGCCCGTGACGTGCTGCTCTACAACATCCCTTCGGTTACCATGGTGCAGCTTTCGCTTGGCCTGATCGGCCGATTGCGCACTGCTTTTCCCGACGTGGTCGCCGGGGTGAAGGATTCCGGTGGAAACTGGAGCTACAGCGAGGCGCTGCTTGCCGCCTATGGCGATCTGGTGATCCTGATCGGCGATGAAAGGCATCTGGCGCGTGCGGTGCGACTGGGTGCTCAAGGTGCAATCTCGGGCATGGCCAATTTCGTCCCGGGCGAAATCCGCGCCATGGCCGAGGACGGGCGCGACGATCCTCGCGTCGAAAGTTTTGTGCTCGAATTGCTGAAATATCCGGTCACCCCCGCGGTAAAGGTCATGGTGGCGCGCAAGACCGGCGACGAGCGCTGGCTGGCGGTCCGTCCGCCGCTGGAGCCGATTGCGTTGCAAGGGCAGCAGCAGCTTGCCGCAGCCTATGACAGCCTGTTTGCCAGGGAACCGGCCTGACCGGCAAAGGGAAGCGCGCCGAAATGGAAGACGGCAACGAACCGACCACCCTCAGGGAGAAGGCCTATGCCAGCTTCACGCGGCATTTGCTGGCGCGCGACTTCAAGCCGGGCCAGTTCGTGTCGCAACGTGAGCTGGTTGCCTTCACCGGACTGCCGCTCGGCGCCATTCGCGAGATCGTGCCGCGTCTCGAGGCGGAAGGACTGCTGACGACCATCCCGCAGCGCGGCATGCAGATCGCCCATATAGACATCAGCCTGATCCGCGAGGCCTTTCAGTTCCGCCTGTTCATGGAGCGTGAAGCGGTGGCGCTGTTTACGGTAAGCGCCTCCGATGCCGAGCTTGCCCGCTTGCGGCGCGAGCATGAGTACATGCTTGCCCAGGCGCTGGCGCAAACCCCGACGCCGGAGATGGAGGCCAAGGCGCAGACCATCGACTGGGCCATGCACGACACGTTCATCGATGCGCTGGGCAACGAGATCATCGCCAAGGCCTATCTGGTGAATTCGGTGAAGATCCGCCTGATCCACCAGGAGCGGTTCCGTATCGACGGGCGCGTCGTGCCGGTCATGCGCGAGCACCTGGCGGTGATCGATGCGATGCAGAGCCGCGATCCTGGGAAGGCGGTCGAGGCCATCAGCCAGCATATCGAAAAGGCGCGCCGGCTGGCGCTGCAAATCTGAGGAAGCATGAGCCGCGCCGCGGTCGCTGCGGCGCAATCGACAACGACAACAACCGGGAGGAAGAAAATGTCGTCCAATCTGTTCAACCCAACCAGGAGGCAACTCCTCCAGGGAACCGCCGCCCTTGCCGCCGCCGGCTTTGCCGGCGTTCGCCCAAGCTTTGCCGCCGGCGTCGACTGGAAGCGCTTTGCGGGAACGACGCTTGACGTCAATCTGGTGAAAAGCCCGCGCAGCGACACGCTGATAAAATACATCGCCGAGTTCGAGGAACTGACCGGGATCAAGGTCAATGCCGAAGCGACGCCGGAACAGCAGCAGCGCCAGAAGACGGTGATCGAACTGAGCTCCGGCAAACCGAGCTTCGACGTCGTGCATCTGAGCTACCACGTGCAGAAGCGCCAGTTCGAAAAGGGCGACTGGCTGGCCGACATATCAGGCTATCTCGCCGACCCGACCCTGACCGATCCTGCGCTGGTGGAAACCGATTTCGCCGATGCCGGCATGCTGTTTGCCAAGGACGGCCAGGGCGTGCTGCGCTCGCTGCCGTTCTCGGTGGATTACTGGATCGTCTACTGGAACAAGGAATTGTTCGAGGCCAAGGGCCTCAAATACCCCGAGACGTTCGAGCAGCTGGTGGCCGCCGCCGAAACGCTGACCGATCCGTCGACCAACACCTACGGCTTTGTCGCCCGCGGCCTGAAAAACGCCAACACGCCGGTGTGGACGTCGCTGATGCTCGGCTACGACATGACGCCGCTCGATGACAAGGGCAAGCTGCGCACGACCTCGCCCGAGGCGGTCGAGGCCGCCAGCCTCTACCAGCGGCTGATGACCAAGTCGGCGCCTCCAGGCGTCACCGGATTCAACTGGGCCGAAGCCCAGTCCGCCTTCCTGCAAGGCAAGATCGGCATGTGGTTCGATGGCGTCGGCTTTGCCCCGCCGATGGAAAACCCGGAAAAGTCACGAGTGGTCGGCAAGGTCGGCTACGGCGTCATGCCCAAGGGGCCCAAGGCGCATGCCGCCGGCACCTTTGGCGACGGCCTCGGCGTGACGGCCGCCAGCGAGAAGAAGGAGGCCGCCTACCTCTTCTGCCAGTGGGCGATTTCGCCCGCCATGGGCGCGCGCCTGCTGCAGGCGGGTGCCGGCGTGCCGTTCCGCAAGTCGGTGCTGGAAGATCCCAAGGTGCGCGAAGGCGTCACCATGCCGGCGAGCTGGCTGGATGCCGTGGTCGGCTCGGGCAATGTCAGCCGGCTGTCGCTGCCGGTCATCATTCCGGTCACCGAGTTCCGCGACATCTATGGCGTGGCGCTGACCAATCTGATCGCCGGCGCCGATCCGGCAGAGGAACTGAAGAAGGCCACCGAGCAGTTCCAGCCGGTGCTCGACCGGAGCGAGCAAGGCTGATGTCCGCCATCACCCCAGAACGCACCGGGGTGACGACGCAAGCCATCGAAGGGGGCCAGACCATCCGTCTGGCTCCCAACTACTGGCCTTTCGTCGTCCCGGCGCTCGTCGTCGTCGGCGCCGTGATCGTCTTTCCCTGGGCCTTCACACTGTGGATGAGCGTCAACCGCTGGACCCTCGGCCAGGCGCGAAGCTTTGCCGGGATGGAAAACTATCTGCGGCTGGCAGTCGACCAACGCTTCTGGGAATCGCTTTTCCATACGCTGACCTACACGGCGCTTTCGGTCGCGGCGCCGATGTTCCTCGGCACTGTCGCGGCGCTGATCTTCGACGCCAAATTTCCGCTGCGCGGCCTGTTGCGCGGCGTCTTCGTCATGCCGATGATGGCAACGCCAGTCGCCGTGGCGCTGGTCTGGACGATGATGTTCCATCCCCAGCTCGGCGTGCTCAACTATCTGTTGTCGCTGGTCGGCATCCCGGCGCAGGAATGGATCTTTAATGCCAGGACGGTCATCCCGTCCCTGGTTGCGGTCGAGACCTGGCAGTGGACGCCGCTGGTGATGCTGATCGTGCTGGGCGGCTTGGCCTCCGTGCCGCGCGAGCCCTTCGAGAGCGCCGAGATCGATGGCGCAAACGCCTGGCAGCAATTCCGCTATCTCACCTTGCCGATGATCGCGCCGTTCCTGATGATCGCGATGATCATCCGCACTATCGATGCGCTGAAAAGTTTTGACATCATCTATGCCATGACCCAGGGCGGACCGGGCACGGCCTCGGAAACCATCAACATCTATCTCTACAACACCGCCTTCTCCTACTACGACATCGGCTATGGCTCGGCCATGGCCGTGGTGTTCTTCATCGTCATCGTCGCGCTGTCCTTCATCCTGCTGATGCTGCGCCAGCGCTCCCAATGGATCGGGGTGGAGGGCAAATAGATGAGTTCACGGCTGCTCAACCGGATCGGGCTGTTTTTCGCGGCTCTGGTCTTCGTCTCGCCGGCGATCCTGTTCTTCCTCTGGATGGTCTCGCTGTCGCTGAAGTTCGAGATCGACAACGGTGCATACCCGCCGATTCTGATCCCGAAACATCTCGCCTGGTCGAACTATGTGAAGGTATTCGAGGAGAACAATTTCCTGCTCTATTTCTGGAATTCGGTTCTGGTGACGGGCACGGCAACGTTGCTGGCGCTGCTGATCGGCGTGCCGGCGGGCTATGGCATCGCGCGGCTCAAGGCCGAACGCTCGGCGGTGGTCATCATGATCGCCCGCATGACGCCGGGGCTTTCCTATCTCATTCCGCTGTTCCTGCTGTTCCAGTGGGTCGGCATTCTCGGCACACTGTGGCCGCAGATCATCATCCATCTGGTGGTGACGGTGCCGATCGTGGTCTGGGTGATGATCGGCTATTTCGAGACCACGCCGATGGAGCTGGAAGAAGCGGCCAACATTGATGGCGCCAGTTCCTGGCAGGTGTTCCGGCTGGTCGCCTTGCCCATCGCCAAGCCGGGCATTGTCGTCGCCTTCATCCTGTCGATCATCTTCTCATGGAACAATTTCGTCTTCGGCATTGTGCTCGCCAGCCGCGAGACTCGCACGCTGCCGGTCGCCGTCTACAACATGCTTTCCTACGAGCAGGTGAGCTGGGGTCCGCTCGCCGCCGCAGCACTTGTGGTGACGCTGCCGGTGCTGGTGCTGACCCTGTTCGCGCAAAGGCAGATCGTCGCCGGGCTGACCGCAGGCGCCGTCAAGGGCGGCTGAGGCACGGCCCCGACATCACTCATTTCCGGGAGAAATCCAATGGCATCGGTAACAATCAACAACGTTCAGAAGGCTTTCGGAGCCGCCAAGATCATCCACGATGTCAGCGTCGACATCGCCGATGGCGAATTCGTCATCCTGGTCGGGCCGTCGGGCTGCGGAAAGTCGACGCTGCTGCGCATGATTGCCGGACTGGAAACGATCTCGGGCGGCAGGATCGCCATTGGCGATCGCCTCGTCAACAATCTCAGGGCGCGCGACCGAAACATCGCCATGGTGTTCCAGAACTACGCGCTCTATCCGCATATGACGGTGGCCGACAATATGGGCTTTGCCCTGAAGATCAAGAAAGCCGATCCGGCCGACACCGCCGGCCGCGTCGGCAGGGCCGCCAGCATTCTCGGCCTGGACAAGCTGCTCGACCGCTATCCGCGTCAGCTTTCCGGCGGCCAGCGCCAGCGCGTCGCCATGGGCCGCGCCATCGTGCGCGACCCGCAGGTGTTCCTGTTCGACGAGCCGCTGTCCAATCTCGACGCCAAATTGCGCGTGCAGATGCGCGGCGAGATCAAGGCGCTGCACCAGCGGCTGGGAACCACCACCATCTACGTTACCCACGACCAGATCGAGGCCATGACCATGGCCGACAAGATCGTCGTGCTGCATGACGGCCTTGTCGAGCAGATCGGCGCGCCGCTCGATCTCTACGATCGCCCGGCCAACCTCTTCGTTGCCGGGTTCATCGGCTCGCCGGCGATGAATTTCATTCGGGGCCATGTCGAGGAAGGTGTTTTCCGCAGCGCCGGTGGACTGATCTTGCCGCTGCCGGAAGGCATCGACCTGGCAAACATACCCGGCGGCGACCTCATCTACGGCATCCGCCCCGAACACATCCGAGCGACGACCGCCAAAGGAATCCCCGGCACGATCGTGCTTCTGGAAGCAACGGGTTCGGAAATCTTTGCCAGGGTCAACTGCGCCGGAGAAGAAATCTCCTGCCTTTTCCGCGAGCGGCTGGCACTGAAACAGGGCGAGCAGATGCGCATCGAGATCGACCGCGCCTGCGCTCATCTGTTCGACGTCAAGACCGGGCGGCGATTGTAGGGGGCGATGGGGGCTGCTGACAGGGCAACTTCCGCACGAAATATTTCTGGTGAGCGCGTCGGGGTTCGAACCCGAGACCTACTGATTAAAAGTCAGTTGCTCTACCGGCTGAGCTACGCGCTCCCGCGGGCTCTAAAGGCCGCCCTCGAAATTGCGCGGAACATAGGGAGAGTGCCGCGACCGGTCAACCGGAAAAAGATGGCCCTTCGACCGGGGTTTCAGCCATCGCCAGACGCGCCGCAAATTGCGTCGTCACCAGCCCGGTGAGCCGCTCCCGCAACGTGGTCGCCGCTTCGATCTGTTGGCGCGCGAGACGCGCCTTTTCTCACGCGCCGAATTCGAGAAACATTACAAATCAGCAACTTACTGTTTTGGTGGGAACCATCGCACGAGCGGGCCGTTTTCGTCTCACAAGGGACGTCAACCACCCTTCAAGGAGAAGATCATGAACAAGATCGCAACGGGTCTACTGGCGACCACCCTGTCAATTTCGTTTGCCGCGGCCGCCGCTATGCCGGCCAATGCCGCCCAGATGTTCGTGCCCCAGTCATCAGCAACTTCGTCCGACATCGTGAATGTGGGCGATTCTCGTCATGACAACTGGCGATGGATGCGCCACGGCAACCGCAATTCCGGCAATCGCGATTTCCGCGTAGGCCGCCAGTTCTCGCGCAACAATGATAGCGGCAGCTATTGGAATGGCCATCGCGGCTATCGCGAATATCACCGCGGCTATCGCCGTCACGGCGACTACTGGTTCCCGCTGGCTGCCTTCGCCACCGGCGCCTTGATCACCGGTGCGATCGTCAACAGCGAGAACAACCGCGTCTACGGCGGCGATGCGCATGTGCAGTGGTGCTACGACCGCTATCGCTCCTACCGCGCCTCGGACAACACATTCCAGCCCAACTACGGCCCTCGGCGGCAGTGTAATTCGCCCTATTGATGTGTTAGGGCGAAGTTAGGGTAGGACGGAGCCTGCGCCGGCAACGGGCGCGGGCTTCGTCTTTTCGCGGACTTGGTCTTAAGTGCGAAATCAGGACGCGCTCAATGTCCGGCGCACCGCGTCGCGCCAACCCGCCAGTTTTGCCGAGCGGGTGTCGGCATCCATGTCCGGCTTGAAGCGGCGCTCGAGCGCCCAGCTCTTGGCAAAATCCTTCGCCTTCGGCCACACGCCTGCTTTCGAGCCGGCAAGCCACGCCGCACCCAGCGCCGTCGTCTCCAGAATGGTCGGGCGATCGACCGGCGCATCGAGGATATCGGCCAGCCGCTGCATGGTCCAGTCGGAGGCCACCATGCCGCCGTCGACGCGAAGCACGGTTTTGGCCGACGCCCCCTTCCAGTCCTTGCGCATGGCGTCGAGGAGATCGCGCGTCTGGTAGGCGACGGATTCCAGCGCCGCGCGGGCGAACTCCGCCGGGCCAGAGTTGCGGGTCAGCCCGAAGATCGCGCCACGCGCCTCGGCGTCCCAATGCGGCGCGCCGAGACCGACGAAAGCCGGCACCAGATAGACGTTCTGCGTGGGGTCGGCGGTTGCCGCCAAAACGCCGCTATGCTCGGCCTTGCCGATCACCTTGATGCCGTCGCGCAGCCATTGCACGGCGGCACCCGCGATGAAGATCGAGCCTTCCAAGGCATAGGTAGTCTTGCCGTTCAGCCGATAGGCGATGGTGGTCAACAGCCGGTTCTTCGAGCGCACCAGATCGGCGCCGGTGTTGAGCAGCGCAAAGCAGCCGGTGCCATAGGTCGATTTCATCATGCCCGGCTCGAAACAGGCCTGGCCGATGGTCGCTGCGTGCTGATCGCCGGCCACGCCAAGGATTTTGATTTCGGCGCCAAACAGGCTTTTTTCCGTCACGCCGTAGTCGTCGGCGCAATCCTTGACCTCAGGCAGCATCGCCACCGGGATGCGCAGGATGGAGAGCAGCTCGTCGTCCCAGACATTTTTCTCGATGTTATAGACCAGCGTGCGCGAGGCGTTGGTGGCATCCGTCGCATGCACCTTGCCGCCGGTCAGCCGCCAGATCAAAAAACTGTCGATAGTGCCGGCGAGCAGTTCGCCCTTTTCGGCGCGCTTTCTCGCACCGTTTACCTTGTCCAGCATCCAGGCGATCTTGGTGCCGGAGAAATAGGGATCGAGCAGCAGGCCGGTCTTTTTGGTGAACTTTTTCTCCAGGCCGTGTTTTTTCAGCTTCTGGCACAGCGGCGCGGTGCGGCGGTCCTGCCAGACGATGGCATTGTGGATCGGCTTGCCGGTCGCCTTGTCCCAGATGACGACGGTTTCGCGCTGGTTGGTGATGCCGATCGCCGCCACATCCGAGGCCTCGCGGCCGGCGGCCTTCAGCGCGCCTTTGACCGTCGCGACGACGCTTGCCCAGATCTCTTCCGGATCATGCTCCACCCAGCCGGAGGCAGGATAATGCTGCGTGAATTCCTGCTGCTTGCTGCCGGCGACCTTCATCGCGCCGTCGAACAGGATCGCCCTGGTCGATGTCGTACCCTGGTCGATTGCAAGGATGTATCCGGTCATTAGTCCTCCCGGTAGCTCGCCTATACAAACAGGGGAGACGGCAAGATGCCGCCTCCCCGTTCACTATGATCCTGGCGCGTACGCCAAGATTACTTCTGCCAGCTCTTCACCAGTTCGTCGTAGTTGATGGTGATCGGCTTTTCCTTCTCGTTCTCGATCTTCAGCTGAGGCGCGAGATTGCCGTTCTTGACCGCGTCGGCGTTCCAGTAGGCGAGGTCATGCTCTTCGGCCATCTTCGGGCCGATATCGCCCTGGACGCCCGACTTCTCGATGCGGGTCATGACTTTTTCCTGCTCGGCGCAGAGCGAGTCCATGGCTTCCTGCGCCGTCTTGGCGCCGGACGAGGCATCGCCGATCGCCTGCCACCAGAGCTGTGCCAGCTTCGGATAATCGGGCACGTTGGTGCCGGTCGGCGACCACTGAACGCGGGCCGGCGAGCGGTAGAACTCGATCAGACCACCGAGCTTCGGCGCACGTTCGGTGAAGCTCTTGTCGTGGATCGTGCTTTCGCGGATGAAGGTCAAGCCGACATGGCTCTTCTTCACGTCGACCGTCTTCGAGGTCACGAACTGCGCGTAGAGCCAGGCGGCCTTGGCGCGGTCGGTCGGCGTCGACTTCATCAGCGTCCAGGAACCCACGTCCTGATAGCCGAGCTTCATGCCGTCCTTCCAGTAGACGCCATGCGGCGACGGGGCCATGCGCCACTTCGGCGTACCGTCGTCGTTCAGCACCGCCTTGGCGCCGGCGTCGACCATCGAAGCGGTGAAGGCGGTGTACCAGAATATCTGCTGCGCGACCGCACCCTGTGCCGGCACCGGGCCGGATTCGGAGAAGGTCATGCCCTGGGCTTCGGCCGGAGCGTAGGCCTTCAGCCAGTCGAGGTATTTCTGGATCGAGTAGACGGCAGCCGGGCCGTTGGTGTCGCCGCCGCGCGCCGTGCAGGAGCCGACCGGCTGTGATTTCTCGTTGACCTTGATGCCCCATTCGTCGACCGGCAGGCCGTTCGGCAGGCCCTTGTCGCCGTTGCCGGCCATCGACAGCCAGGCATCAGTGAACCGCCAGCCGAGCGACGGGTCCTTCTTGCCGTAGTCCATGTGGCCATAGACCTTCTTGCCGTCGATCTCGCGGCCGGTGAAGAACTCGGCGATGTCCTCATAGGCCGACCAGTTGACGGGAACGCCGAGGTCGTAGCCGTATTTCGCCTTGAAGTCGGCCTTGTTCTTCTCGTCGTTGAACCAGTCGTAACGGAACCAGTAGAGGTTGGCGAACTGCTGGTCGGGCAGCTGATAGAGCTTCTTGTCCGGCGCGGTGGTGAAGGAGGTGCCGATAAAATCCTTCAGGTCGAGGTTCGGATTGGTAACGTCCTTGCCCTCGCCCGCCATCCAGTCGGTCAGGTTGCGGACCTGCTGGTAGCGCCAGTGGGTGCCGATCAGGTCGGAATCGTTGACCCAGCCGTCATAAAGGTTCTGGCCGGTCTGCATCTGGGTCTGGATCTTCTCGACGACGTCGCCTTCCTGGATGACGTCATGCGTGATCTTGATGCCAGTGATGGCGGTAAAGGCCGGCGCCAGCACCTGCGATTCATACTGGTGGGTGGCGATGGTTTCGGACACGACCTTGATGTCCATGCCGGCGAAAGGCTTCGCGGCATCGATGAACCACTGCATTTCTGCTTCCTGGCCGGCGCGGTCGAGCGTCGACAGCGGGCCGATTTCCTTGTCCAGAAACGCCTTGGCCTCATCCATTCCGGCGTAGGCGTTGCCTACCCCGAGCAACAGGACAAGGGCAGTTGTTGATGTTAAAAATTGCCGTCGCATAGGTTTCCTCCACATTTAGGTTTCAAGTGCGATCTGGAACGGCCGCCGGCACGCGGTCGATCCAACAGTTTCCCCCTCTATACGTAGCGGAACACGCCGACGGCGTAGACCACGGAGAGAGCGAGAGCCCACCACAGGTTGGATCCGACAAGACCCAGCCAAGCGAGATGGATAAAGGCGCTGCCAAGCAGCGACAGAAAAAGACGGTCGCCGCGCGTCGTCTCGAAGCGCAGGATGCCGACGCGCGGATTGCCGCCCGGCGAGGCAAATTCCCAAAACGCCATGCCACACAGCAGCAGAAGAATGGTGCCGAAGAACGCCGCCGTCGGCCACGTCCACGCCATCCAGGTGAGGTCGAGATTCATGGTGACACCCTCCCCAGGGCAAAGCCCTTGGCGGTGGTGGTGAGGGTGAACCCGTGCTTTTGTTTCATCACACCCTCCCCAGGGCGAAGCCCTTGGCGATGTAGTTGCGGACAAACCAGATGACGAGCGCGCCGGGGATCAGCGTCAGCACGCCGGCGGCGGCAAGCAGGCCCCAGTCCATGCCGGCGGCCGAGACGGTGCGGGTCATGGTGGCGGCGATGGGCTTGGCATCGGTGGTCGTCAGCGTGCGAGCGATCAAAAGCTCGACCCATGAGAACATGAAGCAGAAGAAGCACGCGACACCGATGCCGCTGGCGATCAGCGGCATGAAAATCCTGACGAAGAAGCGCGGGAAGGAGTAGCCGTCGATATAGGCTGTTTCGTCGATCTCTTTGGGCACGCCCGACATGAAGCCTTCGAGGATCCACACCGCCAGCGGCACATTGAACAGGCAGTGCGCCAGCGCCACGGCGATGTGGGTGTCGATCAGGCCGAAAGCCGAATAGAGCTGGAAGAACGGCAGCGCGAACACTGCCGGCGGCGCCATGCGGTTGGTCAACAGCCAGAAGAACAGATGCTTGTCGCCGAGGAAGCGGTAACGCGAAAAGGCGTAGGCCGCCGGCAGCGCGGCGGCCACCGAGATCACCATGTTCATCACCACATAGGTGATCGAGTTGATGTAGCCCGAGTACCAGGAGGCGTCGGTAAAGATGGTGACGTAGTTGGCGATCGTAGGCTGATGCGGATAGAGCGTCAGCGAGGAGACGATCTCGGCATTGGTCTTGAAGCTCATGTTGATGAGCCAGTAGATCGGCAGCAGAAGCACGATGATGTAGATCGTCGGCACGATCCACCACCAGCGCGATTCCTCGCCGCGCTTGCGCATCAGCCGGGCGACCTGATCCTGCGAAAGCGTGCTCGCCAATTTTCCCGAAGCGGTGGTTTCGCTCACTCTGTCGGCTCTTTCGTTGGCGCCGCTCATCTCAGCGCTCCGCGTCGTAGTTGGTCATCACGGTGTAGAACACCCACGACAACAACAGGATGATCAGGAAGTAGACCAGCGACATGGCGGCCGCCGGACCGAGGTCGAACTGGCCGAGCGCGGTCTTGACGAGGTCGATCGACAGGAAGGTGGTCGAGTTGCCGGGGCCGCCGCCGGTGACGACGAAGGGCTCGGTGTAGATCATGAAGCTATCCATGAAGCGCAACAGCACGGCGATCAAAAGCACACGCTGCATCTTCGGCAGCTGGATATAACGGAACACCGCCCAGCGCGAGGCGCCGTCGATCTTGGCCGCCTGGTAGAAGGCATCCGGGATCGAAACCAGGCCGGCATAGCAGAGCAGCACGACAAGGCTGGTCCAGTGCCAGACGTCCATGATGATGATGGTGACCCAGGCGTCGAACGGATCCTGCACGTAATTGTAGTCGATGCCGAGCGCGTTGACGTAGTAGCCGAGCAGGCCGATGTCGTTGCGGCCGAAGACCTGCCAGATGGTGCCGACGACGTTCCACGGAATGAGCAGCGGCAACGACATAAGCACCAGGCAGACCGGCACGCCCCAACCCTTCTTCGGCATGTTGAGCGCGATGAAGATGCCGAGCGGCACTTCGATGGCCAGGATGATGACGGAGAAGATCAGGTTGCGCACCATGGCTTCCCAGAAGCGGCTGGACGACAGCAGTTCCTCGAACCACTGGGTGCCTGCCCAGAAGAAGACGTTGTTGCCGAAGGTGTCCTGCACCGAATAGTTGACGACCGTCATCAGCGGAATGACGGCCGAGAACGCCACCAGCACCAGCACCGGCAGCACCAGGAACCAGGCCTTGTTGTTCCAGGTCTTTTCCATCTATGCCCCCATCTCGACACGCCCCATCTCAACCAGCCAGGAATCGGCATAGATGTTGATGCCGGCCGGATCGAAGCGAACCTTTGGGTCGGCCGGCACGCTCTCGTCCTCGCCGATGACGGCAGCGATCTCGCGGCCTTCGAGGCTGGCGCGCACCACCTTGTGGCGGCCGAGATCCTCGACCTTGCTTATTTTAACCGCCATGCCCTCGCGGCCGAGCCTGACATATTCGGGGCGGATGCCGAGTTCGATGGCGCCGGAGCTCCCAGCGGCGGTCTTTGGCGCGCCGGGCAACTCGATGCGCTGGCTGCCAATGGTCGCAGTCTTGCCGTCGATCGCCACCGGCATGACGTTCATGCCGGGCGAGCCGATGAAGTAACCGACGAATGTGTGGCGCGGGCGCTCAAACAATTCAGCCGGCGTGCCGATCTGGACGATGCCGCCATCATACATGACGACGACCTGGTCGGCGAAGGTCAGCGCCTCGGTCTGGTCATGGGTGACATAGACCATGGTGTAGCCGAAGCGGCGGTGCAGTTGCTTCAACTGCGATCGCAGCACCCATTTCATGTGCGGATCGATAACCGTCAGCGGTTCGTCGAACAGGATGGCATTGACATCCGAGCGCACCAGGCCGCGGCCGAGCGAGATCTTCTGCTTCTGGTCGGCGGTCAGGCCCCTCGCCTTCTTCTTCGCCCACGACGCCAGGTCGATCATCTCCAGCGTCTCGCGCACCTTGCGGTCGACATCGGCCTCCGGCACGCCGCGATTGCGCAGCGGGAAGGCAAGATTGTCGTAAACGGTCATGGTGTCGTAGATGACCGGGAACTGGAACACCTGCGCGATGTTGCGCTCCTGCGTCGACAGATTGGTGACGTCCTTGCCGTTGAACAACAACTCACCGTGCGAGGGGTGCAGAAGTCCCGAAATGATGTTGAGCAGCGTGGTCTTGCCGCAACCCGAGGGCCCAAGCAGCGCATAGGCGCCGCCATCCTCGAATGTGTGGTGCACTTCCCGCAGCGCAAAATCGGCATCCTTCTGCGGATTGGGCAGGTAGGAGTGCCTGACATGGTTGACGTCGATGCGCGCCATCTCTTCCCCCTCAGGCCGCAAGCTTCGGCGCGGCGACGGCGCTGCCGTTGCTGTCGAAGACCATGATGTGGCGCGGATCGATAAACACCTCGATCTCGGCGTCCGGCTCGAAATCGCGGATGCCGTGGGCCAGCATGACCCAGCGCGCATCGGCAAAATCGAGGTGGATGAAGCTTTCCGAGCCGGTGATCTCGGTGATCGTCACCTTGGCGCGCACCGGCACCGCGGCAGCGTTGGGCCGCTCCAGCGACAGATGATGCGGCTGAAAGCCGATCGTGTAATTGGCGTCGGCAATGCCGGCGAGTTCGGCCGGCACCGGCAGCTTGACGCCGCCCTCGAGCAGGAAATCCGGGCCCTTCTTGGCCAGCACGATGGTGTTGAGCGGCGGATCGGCAAAGGTTTTCGCCGTCACCAGGTCGATCGGCTTGCGGAAGACGTCGATGGTCGGCCCGAATTGGGTGATCCGCCCCTCGGACAGCGTCGCCGTATTGCCGCCGAGCAGCAAGGCTTCATGCGGCTCAGTCGTGGCGTAGACGAAAATGGTGCCGGCGGCGGCAAATATCTTGGGCAGTTCGGCGCGCAGCTCCTCGCGCAATTTGTAGTCGAGATTGGCGAGCGGCTCGTCGAGCAGCACCAGGCTGGCATTCTTGACGATGGCGCGGGCCAGCGCCGTACGCTGCTGCTGTCCGCCGGACAGGCTGAGCGGCGTGCGGTCGAGATAGGGTGTGAGCTTCAGAAGCCCTGCCGCGTTGCGGACTTCCTTGTCGATCTTGGCCTGGTCGGTGCCGGCGACGCGCAACGGCGAGGCGATGTTCTCGTAGACGGTCATCGCGGGGTAGTTGATGAACTGCTGATAGACCATGGCGATCTTGCGCTGCTGCACCGGCATGCCGGTGACATTCTGGCCGTCGAACCAGACTGAACCGGTGGTCGGCACGTCGAGCCCGGCCATCAGCCGCATCAGACTTGTCTTGCCCGACAGTGTCGGCCCGAGCAAAACGTTGAGCGAGCCGTGCTGAAGCGTCAGCGACACGTCGCGGATATGCTCCACCGCGCCGACCATCTTCGTCACGTTTCTCAGTTCCAGCATGATGCCTCCTCCCAGGCTTTGTGCATCAATCGCCTTCCCTATTCCGCTGCCGCGACATGGCGCCGGCTGATGCCGCGCATGAATTCGTCAAGCGCCGAGGCCTGTTCGCGGCTGAGATGCAGACCGCGCTTGGTGCGACGCCACAATACATCTTCGGCGGTCAGCGCCCATTCATTTTCGCTGAGGTAGCGTACCTCGGCCTCATAGAGATCGGCGCCGAAATTGCGGCCGAGATCGGCGTTCGACTTGGCAAGGCCGAGCAGCACTTGCGCGCGCGTGCCGTAAAGCCGGGTCAACCGACGCGCCAGGCGCTGGTCGAGGAAAGGATAGGCGCTCTTCAGCTTCGCCACCTGGACGTCGAAACCGGTGGCCGGGAAATCGCCGCCCGGCAAGGGCGCGTTCGCCGTCCACGGCTTGCCGCGCTTGCCGAGAAAACCTTCGATCTTTTCCAGCATCGATTCCGACAGCCGGCGGTAGGTGGTGATCTTGCCGCCGAAAGCGTTGACGATCGGCGCCTTGCCCTCGCCGCCATCGGCTTTCAACACATAGTCGCGGGTCGCTTCCTGCGCCTTCGAAGCGCCGTCGTCGTAGAGCGGGCGCACGGCCGAATAGGTCCAGACGATGTCGGGGCGCGTCACGGCTTCAGCAAAATATTCGCTCGCCGCCGCGCAGAGATAGTCGATCTCGGTGTCGCTGATCTTCACGTCATGCGGATCGCCGGGATAGTCGCGATCGGTGGTGCCGATCAGCGTAAATTCTTCCTCGTAAGGGATGGCGAAGATGATGCGCCCGTCCTTGTTCTGGAAGAAGTAGGCGCGCGGATCATCGAATTTCTTTTTGATGACGATATGACTGCCCTGCACCAGGCGCACATTGTGCACGTCGTTCTGGCCCACGGTGGTCGACAGGACGTGGTCGACCCATGGACCGGCGGCATTGACCAGCAGCCGGGCCTTGACCTCGTCGGCATCTCCCGTCCGCACGTCTTCCACGCGGATCGCCCATAGATCGCCTTCGCGCCGCGCCCCGACGACTTTCGTGCGGGTGCGGATGGTGGCGCCGCGGTCGGCGGCGTCACGCGCGTTCAACACCACCAGCCGGGCATCGTTGACCCAGCCGTCCGAGTACTCGAAGGCCTTGTGAAACAGCGGCTTCAGCGGCTTGCCCGCCGGATCCTTGGACATGTCCAGTGTCCGGGTCGCCGGCAGCAATTTGCGGCCACCAATATGATCGTAGAGGAACAGGCCGAGCCGGATCAGCCAGGCCGGGCGCAGGCCCTTGGCATAGGGCAGCACGAAGCGCATCGGCCAGATGATGTGCGGCGCGTTCTTCCACAGAACCTCGCGCTCCATCAGCGCCTCGCGCACAAGCCGGAACTCGTAGAATTCGAGGTAGCGCAGGCCACCATGGATCAGCTTGGTCGAACCGGAGGAGGTTCCGCTGGCGAGGTCGTTCATCTCGGCGAGAAATACCGAAAAGCCCCGCCCAACGGCGTCGCGGGCGATGCCGCAGCCATTGATGCCGCCACCGATGACGAAGATGTCACGGACTGCGTCCACAAATCCCTCCCGCGATTTCGCATTGCAGCATTTTTGAGTTGTTACGAAACCGTATCGGGATTATTTCGAAATAAGAACGAATGTCAAACGAAATGTAACGGGACCGTGATCGATAGCCTAGCCGAGCGACGTTTCGATCAATTGAACCTCCGCTTCCTCGCAGATCTTACGCACCGACGGGATGTCGCAACGGTCGGTGATGAAGGTGTTGACTTGCGAGAGATGGCCGATGCGAACCGGCGCGGTGCGTTCGAACTTGGTCTGGTCGGAGACCAGGATGACATGCCTGGCATTGGCGATAATGGCTTGCGCCACTTTCACTTCGCGAAAGTCGAAATCGAGCAACGCGCCGTCATGGTCGATGGCCGAGGCGCCGATCACTGCATAGTCGACCTTGAACTGCCTGATGAAATCGACCGCGGCCTCGCCGACAACGCCGCCGTCGGAGCCACGCACGACGCCGCCGGCGATTACCACCTCGATCGAAGGATAGATGCGCATCCTGTTGGCAACATTGATATTATTGGTGATGACCATCAGCCCGGTATGGTCGAGCAGCGCCTTGCTGACCGACTCGGTCGTGGTGCCGATGTTGATGAACAGGGAGGCGTTGTCGGGTATCAGCCTGGCCGCCGCGCGGCCGATGGCCTCCTTCTCGTCGGCGGCAATCTTGCGGCGCGCCTCATACTCCATGTTCTCGATGCCGGACGGGAACAGGGCCCCGCCATGGATGCGCGTCAGCAGCCGCTGGTCGCAGAGATCGTTGAGGTCCTTGCGGATGGTCTGTGGCGTCACGTTGAAATGCGTGGCGAGGTCATCGACCAGCACACGGCCATGGTCCTTCGCCATCTGGATGATCTCGGCATGGCGCGGCGACAAATACACTGAGAACCTCCCGTTTTCGTTTTTCTTGTTTGTAGCTGAAAACGAAAGCAATGAAAAGGGAGACGCCGGCTAATGAAATATCGATGATTGCAAAGGCGAACCGGGCAGATACGGCTCAGACCCGCTCCGCCACCTTGCGGGTGACAGCCGCGACTTTACCTGGCGAGCGGATCATCAGGAAATTGCCGGACCAGTATCCCGGGATTCGCCAAGTGCCTTTGATCTCGGTTGCATCACCGTTGATGATGCCGCTGTAGTGAATCGGGTGCGCCTTCAATTCGGCCTTGTCGTATGTCTTGGTAAAGGAGACGGCGTTGCCCTCTCGCTGCCCCTGCAGGCTTGCGTATCTTGCCGTGCTGGTCGCCGCCGGTTCGTGGGTCATCCCCGTCAAGCTGGTTGCCGTCTCGATCAGCGTTGCAACGAAGGAAACCGGCGGCAGTTCGCGCGGATAGAAATAGCGCCCGCTCCAGACGCCCGTCAGATTCTGGCTAACCCCTTCGGCCCTTCCGGCCATATGCTTGCTCGCAAGTCCTTGCTGGCTTGCCCCGGCGGCGGCAACCACCCGGGCAATCCCTGTCAGTCCTTCGGGGATCTTGCACACTCGCAGATGACAGTGAAGGCGGTATCGACATCGGCCGCGGTTGTCTCGAACTGGCCTGCCTGGAAGCGGATGGCGACCCGGCCATCGACACGCGTCTGCGTCAGGTAGATACGGCCGTCATTGTTGATGGCGTCGACCAGACGCAAATTGTGCTCGTCGGAGTCAACGCCGGATGCGGCGCGATGCCGGAACGAGAACAGCGACAGCATCGGCTGGCTGGCGAGCTCGAAATCCTCCTCCTCGGCCAGGCGCGCTGCTATGCCTTCGCTCCAGGCGACGTGATTGCGGATCATGGTGCGCAGCGCCTCGAGGCCATGGGCGCGCAGCAGGAACCACAGCTTCAGCGCCCGGAAGCGACGGCCGAGAGGCACCGACCATTCGGAGTAGTTGATGATGCCGTCATGGCCGCGAGTTTTCAGATAGTCCGGCTTGATCGCCAGTGTGCGCACGAGATCCTCCGGCTGGCGGACGAACTGGATCGAGCAGTCGAATTGCGCGCCCAGCCATTTGTGCGGGTTGAAGACGATCGAGTCCGCGCCCTCGACACCGGTCCAGAAATGCCGGTATTCCGGACAGATCATCGCCGATCCGGCCCAGGCGGCGTCGATATGCAGATAGAGCCCCTGGCGTTTGGCCACCGCGGCCACTTCAGCGATGTCGTCGGTGCCGCCGGTGCTGGTGCCGCCGACGCACGCGATGATGCCGGCCGGCAATAGGCCGGCGGCGCGGTCGGCAACAATCGCCGCTTCCAAAGCCGCGGTATCCATGGCGCGGTAGGTGCCAGCGACGGGAATGCGGACGAGGTTTTCCTCGCCAATGCCGGCGACCCAGATGGCGCGGTCGATCGAGGTGTGCACCTGGTCGGAGGAATAGACGCGCAGCCTGCCCTGCCCGGAAAGACCCTTCTTGTTGCCCTGCCAGTCGAGCGTGCGCTCGCGCATGGTCAACACGGCGGCCAGCGTCGCCGATGATGCGGAGTCCTGGATCACGCCGGAAAAGCCTTCGGGCAGGCCGAGCGCCTGGCGCATCCAGTCGACGATGCGCGTCTCAAGCTCTGTCGCCGCCGGCGAAGTCTGCCACAGCATGCACTGCGCGGCCATCGCAGAGACCAGATATTCGGCCACCACCGAGACGGGTGCTGCATTGGCCGGGAAATAAGCAAAGAAACGCGGATGCTGCCAATGCGTCATGCCGGGCACGATCTTGGCTTCGAAATCGGCGAAGATCGTCTCCATCGATTCCGCGGCCTCCGGCGGAGAAGCTTCGATGCTCCTGAAGATCTCGCCCGGCGCTATGGCAGGTCGCACGGGCCGATCGCGAAGGCCGGCGCGGTAATCAGCGCCCCAGTCGGCGGCGCGCCTCGACCAGTCGCGGAATTGCTCGTTGTCCATGGATCCTCCCGACACGCCGATCAGCCAGCCGTTTGAATTTTGATTAACATGTTAAATAGAGACAGGCAACCGCGACGAAGGTCCCGCGCTACCCCGGAAAATCCGGCAGGCTGGCAAAGGCCGTCTTCAACGCGTTCGACCAGCCTTCGGAAATAGCACGATAATATCGATCGTCCTGGCCGATGCGCTTTTTCAAACCCACCGTGAACGTGTCCTCCTCCAGGAACAGCAGGTCGAGAGGCAGGCCGACGGACAGGTTCGATTTCAGCGTCGAATCGAACGATACCAGCAAGAGCTTGACCGTTTCAGCCAGGCTCATCGTCCTTTCATAGGCACGGATGATGATCGGCTTGCCGTATTTGGTCTCGCCGATCTGGAAGAACGGCGTGTCGTCGGTCGATTCAATGAAATTGCCCTCGGGATAGATCATGAACAGCCGTGGCGGGCTGCCCTTGATCTGGCCGCCGAGGATGAAGGAGGCGTTGAAATAGGAATCCGCCTTTTCGCCGGCAGGCGACGAGCTGGCGATGACTTCCTTGACGGTGTCGCCGACCAGCCGCACCGTCTGGTACATGGATGGGGTCTCGAGCAGCGTCGCGTGGCGTTCCGCCACCGCCTTGGTGCGCTCGTCGAGCAGGCTGACCACGGCCTGCGTCGTAGCCAGATTGCCGGCCGACATCAGTACGATGACGCGCTCGCCTGGCTCTTCCCAGACATGCATCTTCTTGAAAGTGGAGATCGAATCCATCCCTGCATTGGTGCGCGTGTCCGACATGAACACGAGCCCACGATCGATCTTGAGGCCGACGCAATAAGTCATGGAATCTCTTCAGGCAGCAATCTTGCCGGAGACTACTGCTCTACCGTGACGGTGACTGCAAGCTGTTCCTCCGCCTGTCCCAGTCGAATTCCCGACACCGGCGAGGCGTCGCGATAATCACGGCCGGTGGCTACCCTGACATAGCGTTCATCGGGAGAAATGCCGTTGGCGGCGTCGAAGGCGACCCAGCCGAGACCCTGAACATGGGCTTCGGCCCAGGCATGGCTTGCCGCCTGCTCGATGGCCGCATCCATCATCAGATAGCCACTGACATAGCGGGCCGGAAAACCCATGACGCGGGCTGCGGTGACAAAGATGTGGCTGTGATCCTGGCAAACGCCGGTCTTCAGCGCCAATGCCTCTTCCGCCGGGGTCGTCACGCTGGTGGTGCCCGGCGTGTAGGCGACGCGCTCGACGATCAGCGCCATCAGCCGATGCAGCCTTTCGATGTCGGTACCTTTGCCGACCGCCGCGGCAAGCTCGCTTATGCCCTCGCCGGGGATGGTCAAAGCTGTCTCCTGGCTGAACAGCCACAGTGGCGCAAAGCCGTGATGCGGACCCGAGACGCCCGCTGTGTCGCGGGTGACAACCTCGCCGGAGGCCTCGACGGTGATGAAGTCGCGCTCGCCCTCGACGCTCAACAGCCTGTTATCGTTGCCGAAATGGTCGTTAAAGCGGACTTCCTCGCGCGCGCCCTCGATCTTCAGCGCCCAGGACAGCACGGTCTGCGTCGGGCCACTGACCGGTAACAGGCGTAGCCGCTGCAACAGATAGTGCACCGGCGCGTCGTAGCGGTATTCGGTACGGTGGGTGATCTTGAGCCGCATGCCTATTTTCCGTTTGTAAGCATGATCTTATCCGAAAACCGGGTCTCACTTGTCGCTAGCGCGGTCCTCCGGTTCGCGATCATGCTCAATTGAACCGGTAATCTTGTGCGATCTCTTCGCCAAGCTTGGTGTTGTCTTGAATGAACCTGGCCAGGAATTCGTGCAGGCCGGTGTCGAATATGTCCTTGATCGACCCTGCCTGCAGCATCGCCTGTGTCCTGTCGACGGTGGCGTGGCAGGCATGACGGTCGCCATAATCGTCGCCGAGGAACTTCAGATGCTCGGCGAGAAAACGATAACAGAAGGTCAGCGAGCGCGGCATGCGCACATTGAGGATCAGATAGTCGGCAATGTTGGTCGGTTTGTAGTCGGCCTCATAGACCCAGCGATAGGAACGGTGCGCCGACACCGAGCGCAGGATCGATTCCCACTGGTAGTTGTCGAGGCTCGAGCCGACCCAGGAGATCGACGGCAGCAGCACGTAGTATTTCACGTCGAGGATGCGTGCCGTGTTGTCGGCCCGCTCGACATAGGTGCCGAGCTGCGAGAAGTCGAAGATCTCGTTGCGCAGCATCGTGCCGTAGAACGAGCCGCGGATCAGCGCCGTCTCGCGCTTGATGGCGTCGAGCACACTCGGCAGGTCGCGCTCGTCGATCGGCTTTGCCAGCATGCGCTTCAGGGCCATCCAGGCTTCGTTGATGCTCTCCCACGTCTCGCGCGTCAGCGCGGTGCGCACCATGCGGGCATTGTTGCGAGCGGTCTCGATCGCCGACATCGTGCTCGACGGGTTCGAGGTGTCGCGCAGCAGGAAGTCGGCGACGTTGGCGGCGGTATAGTCCTTGTATTTCTGCGTGAAGGTGACGTCGGAGCCGGCGCTGAGCAGCACCGAATTCCACTCTTCCGACGCGCTCTGGGTGCGGGTCAGAGCCATGCGAAGGCCGGCATCGACCAGACGCGCCATGTTTTCCGCCCGCTCGATATAGCGGTTCATCCAGTAGAGCCCGTTGGCGGTGCGGCCGAGAAGCATGTGAAGTGGCCTTCGGGCTAGTGAGTAGGGAATAGTGAGTAGGGATTAGTAAGCATTTGAATCTCTGTGGAATATGGCATTTCTTGTCCCTCTACTGCCTACTGCCTACTGCCTACTGCCCTATTCCCTACCTAATCGTCCAACACCCACGTATCCTTCGTGCCGCCGCCTTGCGAGGAATTCACGACCAACGACCCCTCCTTCAGCGCCACCCGCGTCAAGCCGCCGGGAACGATCTGGATTCGGTCGGAGACCAGAACATAGGGCCTGAGATCGACATGGCGCGGCGACAGGCCTTTTTCGGTCAGGATCGGGCAAGTCGACAGCGCCAGCGTCGGCTGGGCGATGTAGTTGGAGGGCTTCGCCTGCAGCTTCTTGGCGAAATCCTGGCATTCCTTCTTGGTCGCAGCCGGGCCGACCAGCATGCCGTAGCCGCCGGAGCCGTGCACTTCCTTGATGACCAGCTCATGGATGTGTTCGAGCACGTATTTCAGGCTGTCGGGCTCCGAGCAGCGCCAGGTCGGGATGTTGCCGAGGATGGCCTTGCGGCCGGTGTAGAACTCGACGATGTCGGGCATGTAGGAATAAATCGCCTTGTCGTCGGCGATGCCGGTTCCCGGCGCGTTGGCGATGGTGATGTTGCCGGCGCGGTAGACGTCCATAATGCCGGGCACGCCAAGGGCCGAGTCCGGCCGGAAGGTCAGCGGATCGAGGAAGGAATCGTCGACGCGCCGGTAAAGCACGTCGATCTGCTTGTAGCCTTCGGTCGTGCGCATGGCGACGTGGCCGTCTACAACGCGCAGATCCTGGCCTTCGACCAGTTGCACGCCCATCTGGTCGGCGAGGAAGGCATGTTCGAAATAGGCGGAGTTGAAGCTGCCCGGCGTCAGCACGGCAATGGTCGGTGCGCCCTTGGTGCTTTGCGGCCGCACTGCCGCCAGCGACTGGCGCAGCAATTGCGGATAATTCTCCACCGGCCGCACCTTGATCTGCTGGAACAGCTCGGGAAAGAGCTGCATCATCGTCTCGCGGTTCTCCAGCATGTAGGAGACCCCCGACGGCGTGCGCGCATTGTCCTCCAGCACGTAGAACTCGTTCTCCGAGATGCGGACGATATCGACGCCGATAATGTGGGTGTAGACGCCGGCCGGTGGCCGCACTCCGATCATTTCCGGCAGGAACGCCTCGTTCCTGGCGATCAGCTCCCTCGGCACGCGGCCGGCGCGCAGGATTTCCTGGCGGTGGTAAATGTCGTCGAGGAAAGCGTTCAGCGCCTGCACGCGCTGCTCGATGCCTTGCGTCAGCCTTCGCCATTCATTGCCGGAGATGATGCGCGGCACGATGTCGAAGGGGATCAGCCGCTCGGAGGCTTCCTGCTCGCCATAGACGGCGAAGGTAATGCCGGTCTTGCGGAAGACGCGCTCGGCGTCCTGCATCTTTTCGGTAAGCCTGGCCGGGTCCTGCTCCTTCAGCCAGCGGTCGTAAGCCGTATACGGTTGTCTAAGCCCGGAAACTTCCGGAAGCATTTCATCGAACGCTGCCAATCGCATACTCCCCTGTGACGCCATTTCACTGGCGTCGCGGGAGAAAATCAAGCGCAATCGGTGATTTGGAGGATATCGGCGATCAGTATGTTCCGACTGCCCAAAATTCGGGCAGTCGGAACAGGACCTTAATCAGGCTCTGCCTTGTCGCCGGGCAAGTGCCTGATGCGGCCATAGCAGTTCACCGTTTCATGGAAACGGCGACCTGCCATGGCTTTTTGCTTTGCCGCAATTCCGGACGGAAAACCGCTTCACACTTTTCCTGGAATTGCTTTAGAATGCGCGGAAAGTGACGACCGTGAAGGTGTCCTTGATTCCGGGAATAATCTGCACCTTCTCGTTGACGAAGTGGCCGACATCTTCCTCGTCGTCGACGTAGAATTTGGCAAGCAGGTCGTAATTGCCGGCGGTCGAGTAGATTTCCGAGGCGATTTCGGCATCGGCGAGCGCGCTGGCGACCTCATAGGACTTGCCCAGATCGCACTTTATCTGCATGAAAAACGTCTTCATTGCCGGTCCCGATCAAGCTTCAGCACACAAGCGGCCCTTGTGGCAGACTGCCGCCCGGCTTTCAAGCATCAGGCCGAGCGCGCCTTGGCGACGGCTTGTCTCAGTTCGGACACCGGCATGCCGCGCCGATACAAGTTGCCGCCGATGACCAGGGCTGGCGTGCCGCGCAGCTTGAAAGCCGTCGCCTGGGCTTCGGTGCGGACAAGGGCAGCGTCGATGTCGGGTTCACGGATGGCGAGGTCGGCACGCACCATCGCCACATCGACACCGACGGAAGAAAGGATGTCGTTGGTGCGGCGTTCCGAAAGGCCGCGCTGGTTGGTCATCAGCGCATCGACCGCCGCGCCATAGTGTTCGCCGCTCAGCAGCGTCACCCGCGCCGCGTCGCGCGACACGTCGCCGAAGATCGGCCAGTCCTTCATCACAAGCCGGACGCCGTTGTCCTCTTCCATCAACTTCTTCAGTTCGACGAAGACGAGCTTGCAGATCGGGCATTGATAGTCGACGAATTCGGCGATGGTGACGTCGCCATCGGGGTTGCCGAGCGCTGGAATGGCGGGATCGAAGGCGACTTCCGTGACAGTCGGCCCGGTGCTTGCCCAGGCGGGCAAGGGAGCCAAAACTGCGAGGCTTGCCGCGCCCTTCAGCAAAAGGCGCCGGTCGATCGGCTGCTTGAACATGGTCGTCCCCTGGTTGCGCGAACGGGTCCCCACCCGTCCCTACGATGCGCGCCTCGCGTTAAAGGAGGCTTAAGCATGATCTTGTGGCACTTGCGTGGCAAATATTGCGGTTGCTGAAACCGTGAGGCTCCGCCAAGCGTATGGTATGATGCGTCCTGGGACAGGTTTTGTTGAGGACAATGGAGACAGGCCATGCGCCGCATCGCATTCGCAGTCGTTTCATTGCTGTTCGCGTTGTTCGTCTCGGCAGCCCTTGCCGGTGATGCGGAAGTCAAGGCCGGCCAGGCCGTCATCGATGGTCAGTTGAAGGCACTCATCGCCAATGATGGCGCCAAGGCGTACAGTTTCGCCGCTCCGAATGTGAAGCGCATCTTTCCGACCGTCGACACCTTCATGAACATGGTGACCAACGGCTATCCGCCGGTGCGCCAGCCGCAGAGCTATTCCTTCGGCAAGGTCGAGCAGATGGGGCCAACTTCGCTAATCCAGCAAGTGCTGATCGTCGGACCCGACGGCAAGGACTATGAGGCGGTCTACACGCTGGAACAGCAGCCCGACGGCAGCTTTCAGATCACCGGCTGCAGCTTGCGCGCAGCGAATTCGCTCAGTACCTGAGGCCCGGCTACAGCACCGGACTATCACCCCTCGCCCATGCCTCGGAAATCTCAGCCGTGCGCGCCTCAAAGGCCCGGGCCTCGATCGCGGCGCGAATGTCCTGCATCAGCTTCTGATAGTAGGACAGGTTGTTCCAGGTCAGAAGCATCGCCCCCAGCGCCTCTTGCGAGCGCACGAGATGGTGCAGATAGGCGCGTGAGTAGTCGCGCGCGGCCGGGCAGTCGCTCTCCTCATCCAGCGGCCGCGGATCGTCCGCGTGGCGGGCATTCCTGAGATTGACCTTGCCGCGCCTGGTATAGGCCAGGCCATGGCGGCCGGCGCGGGTCGGCATCACGCAGTCGAACATGTCGATGCCGCGCGCCACCGATTTCACGATGTCGTCCGGCGTGCCGACGCCCATGAGATATCGAGGCTTGTTGTCAGGCAATTCCGGACAGGTGATCTCCAGCATATCCAGCATCACCGCTTGCGGTTCGCCGACGGCCAGGCCGCCGACCGCATAGCCCTTCAGCTCCATCGCGCTCAGCGCCTGCGCCGAACGCACCCTGAGAGCTGCGTTGTCGCCACCCTGGACGATGCCGAACATCGCCTTGCCGGGCTGATCGCCGAACGCTGTCTTGCAGCGCTCGGCCCAGCGCAGCGACAGCTCCATCGCGCGCTCGATCTGCTTGAGGTCGGCCGGCAGCGCTGTGCATTCGTCGAGCTGCATCTGGATGTCGGAATCGAGCAGGCCCTGGATCTCGATCGAGCGCTCCGGCGACATCTCGTAGGCAGCGCCGTCAATGTGCGAGCGAAAGGTGACGCCCTTCTCGGTCAATTTTCTGAGCTTCGACAGCGACATGACCTGAAAACCGCCACTGTCGGTCAGGATCGGCTGCGGCCAGCGGGCGAATTCATGCAACCCACCAAGCCGCGCCACGCGCTCGGCGCCGGGGCGCAGCATCAGATGATAGGTATTGCCCAGGATGATGTCGGCGCCGACGCCGCGCACCTGGTCCATATACATGGCCTTGACCGTGCCGCCGGTGCCGACCGGCATGAAGGCCGGCGTGCGGATTTCGCCGCGCGGCATGGTGATGGAACCGCGCCGCGCCTTGCCGTCGGTGGCAAGGATCTTGAAGGTGAATGTCTCAGCCATTGAATTCCTTGTCATGGACAGGCGCGCCTGGCGCCTGCCTGTCGAGCGACTGGCGGTATTGGATGCAGCCGCGCATGAATTTCGGCCATGGCGGCACGGCAATCGATGGATCGGTCTTTTCCGGCAGCAGGTCCCACAGGTTGGGATGATGCCAGCATAAATCATGGCCGGTAGAATCTCGATGCTGGCGTATGCCGGCACGGAGTTTCTTCACTTCGGCGATCAGGCTCTCGCGATCAAAGGCTTGCAGATCATCGTCCATCGCTCATCTCCGCTCGATAAAGCAGGCTTGCATCTCCGTAGGAATAGAACCTGTAATTGTTCCCGATGGCATGAGCATAGGCCGCACGCATCGTATCTAGGCCGCTGAAGGCCGAAACCAGCATGAACAGCGTCGAACGCGGCAGATGGAAATTGGTCATCAGCAGATCGGCGGTGCGGAAGCGATAGCCCGGCGTGATGAAGATGTCGGTCGGGCCGGACCAGGCGGTCAGCGAGCCATCAGGCCGTGCCGCGCTCTCCAGCAGGCGCAGCGAGGTCGTGCCGACAGCGATGATGCGCCCGCCCCGCGCCTTGGCGCCATTCAGAGCGTCGGCTGTTGCTTCGCTGACCGAGCCGGTCTCGGCATGCATCTTGTGGTCAGCGGTGTCGTCCGCCTTGACCGGCAGGAAGGTGCCGGCGCCGACATGCAAGGTGACGAAGCGGCGTTCGATGCCTTTTGCATCCAGCGCGGCAAACAGCTCCGGCGTAAAATGCAGGCCTGCGGTGGGGGCAGCGACTGCGCCCTCCTCCTTGGCATAGATTGTCTGGTAATCCGTCAGGTCGCGTGCGTCGTCGTCGCGCTTGGAGGCGATATAGGGGGGCAGCGGGATGTGGCCGACGGCGCGCAGCGCTTCGTCGAGAAATGGGCCGGAGAGGTCGAAGCCGAGCAACGCCTCGCCGGCGTCGCCCTTCTCGATGACCGTGGCGTCGAGTTGGCCGAGAAAACAGGAATTGCCGTCATGGCCGAAATGGATGCGGTCGCCGGCGGCGATGCGCTTGCCCGGCCGCATGAAGGCCAGCCAGCGGTCCGGCGCCATGCGCATATGCAGCGTGGCGTCGACCTGCGCCTGCGCTTCGCCGCGCCGCCTGATGCCTCTCAACTGGGCAGGAATGACCTTGGTGTCGTTGAAGACCAGCACGTCGCCCGTTCTGAGCAAGGACGGAAGGTCGCGCACCGCGCGGTCCGCAAAGTCTTCGCCTGGCCTGACCACCAGCATTCTGGCGCTGTCGCGCGGCTCGGCCGGGCGCAGCGCGATGCGCTCCTCCGGCAGGTCGAAGTCGAAGAGATCGACGCGCATCAGTAGAGCCGGACGAGCAGCGCTCCGGCCAACAGCAGCACCGCGCCGGCGATGCGGCCGAGCGAAATCTCGCGCACCGCCACGCCGAGAAAGCCGACGCGATCGATCAGCATGCCGGACAGCAACTGGCCGGCAACCAGGAACGCCATCAACGCGGCTGCACCAATGCGCGGCGTAAGAATGGTTGACAGGGTAACATAGAAACCGCCGAGCATGCCGCCGGCGATGAACAGCCAAGGCGCCGGCGCCTTCCAGTCGAGCGAGATGTCCTGCAGCCGCACAACGGCAATGGAGATGATACCAAGCACGATCGCGCCCGACAGGAACGAAAACGCAGCAGCCGCGACCGGGAGCCCCAGGCCGCGCGCCAGCTGCGAGTTGATCGGCGCCTGGACGGCGATGAAGGCGCCTGACAGGATGCCGAGCAGCGACCAGACCAAGCCCATCATCTTCGTTTGTCCTTACCTGACGTCGGCCGCGACCTTCAGCGACACGATCTTGTCGGGATCGACCACCGGCTCGCCGCGCTTGATCTTGTCGACATTGTCCATGCCTTCGATGACCTGGCCCCAGACCGTGTACTGGCGGTTGAGGAAAGCGGCATCGTCGAAGCAGATGAAGAACTGCGAATTGGCCGAGTTCGGGTTCTGCGAACGGGCCATCGAGCAGGTGCCGCGACCATGGTTGGCGTTGGAGAACTCAGCCTTCAGGTCCGGCTTTTCCGAGCCGCCCATGCCCGCGCGGGAGGGGGCAAAAGTGGGCTTGGTCGAATTGCCGAACTTGACGTCACCGGTCTGCGCCATGAAGCCTTCGATGACGCGGTGGAAAACCACGCCGTCATAGGCGCCTTCGCGGGCCAGTTCCTTGATCCGGGCGACGTGGCCCGGGGCCAGGTCGGGGAACAGTTCAATGACGACCTTGCCCTTGGTCGTTTCCAGGATGAGCGCGTTTTCGCGGTCCTTGATCTCAGCCATGTCGGATATCCTTTATCTCAGAAAACAGAATGATTTGATAGGTTTACTTGTCGGCGGCGATGCGTACCTTGATCATGCGGTCGGGCTCACTGACCGTGCCGTTGTCCGCCTCGTTGCCCTTCTTGATGTTGTCCACCAGCTCTATGCCGCTGACGACATTGCCGACGATGGTGTACTGGCCATCGAGGTTCGGCGCCGGCGCGAACATGATGAAGAACTGCGAATTGGCGGAGTTCGGGTCCTGCGAACGGGCCATACCGAGCGTGCCGCGCTTAAAATGTTCGCTCTGCGAGAATTCCGCCGGCAGGTCGGGCAGGTCTGAACCGCCGGTGCCGACGGCCTCGGGGCTGAACCCCTTCTTCATGTTGCCGAACTTGACGTCGCCGGTCTGCGCCATAAAGCCGTTGATGACGCGGTGGAATGCGACATCGTTATAAGCGCCTTCGCGCACCAGCTTCTTGATCTGGGCGACATGCTTGGGTGCCAGGTCGGGGCGTAGCGCGACGGTGACGTCGCCGTTCTTCAAGGTGATGACCATGGTGTTTTCCGGTTCGGCGGCGAAGGCCGAAACGGATGCGGTCACGAGACCGGCAAGCACGACGAGGAACGAGGCGAGCTTTTTCAGCTGCATAAGGGATCTCCGAAGGTCTTTGTTAGGGTGCATGTCGTTGCCCCAAAACCGGCATCCACTTTTGGGCGACATGCACTATTTCGCGAATTTGGCGGTGAGCGCGCCGGCAACGGCGGCCGGTACGAAGGGACGGATGTCTCCGCCCATCGAGGCTATCTGGCGCACAAGTGTGGCGGTAATGGTGCGTACCGATGGACTGGCGGGCAGAAAAACCGTCTGCAGTTCCGGCGCCATGGTCTCGTTCATGCCGGCCATCTGCATCTCGTAATCGAGATCGGTGCCGTCGCGCAGGCCGCGGATCATGATCGAGGCGCCATGCTTGCGGGCCGCGTCGATGACCAGCCCGTCAAAGGCGACGACCTTGATCCGGGCTCCGTCGCGGCCGAATTCGGCGTTCGTCGCGGCCTCGATCAGCTTCACCCGTTCGTCGAAGGAAAACAGCGGCGTCTTGCCGGGATGGGTGCCGATCGCCGCATATACCGTGTCGGCGACAGCCAGCGATGCCTTCAGCACATCGAGATGGCCGTTGGTCAGCGGGTCGAAGGAGCCGGCATAAAGGGCGATGCGATCGGTCATGGGAGGTGCTTCTAGCGGGGCATTGGGCGGAAGGCAAATGCGATTGGGAACATCTGCGTGAACCTTTTCGCAGACATGAACGACAGATGAATGCCTTGATCACGAAGACTTCACGCCGCGTTCGCTAGTTTGCACTTCGGAAGATGAAACCAAAACCCGATCTAACCGTTGGATAGGCGCAGGAGAACACGCACATGCTGATCTACATGCTCGCCACCGCAATGACCGTCGCCATGCTGATCGCCACCGCATTCGGATTGCATAGCGAGGCAGAGCGCGTCCGTGTCCGCACAAAGCGGTTCGAAGGTTTCGGCGCTCGCTGGCCCCACCATCGCCCCTGATTTATTGCTAGTTTCTTGTTTGCGCCGGCCCATCGGGCCGGCGTTGTTGCTCAAACCTATTCGGTGCTGTCCGGTACGGCATCTCCGGCGCCGGCCTCAATGACACCCTCTTCGACATCCTCGTCGGCCTGCGGCTCCGAAATCCGTTCGACCGAAACCACCTTCTCGCCTTCGGCGGTGTTGAAGATGGTCACGCCCTTGGTCGCGCGGCTGGCGAAACGGATACCGTTGACCGGCACCCGGATGACCGTGCCGCCATCCGAAACCAGCATGATCTGGTCGTCATTGCCGACCGGGAAAGTCGCCACCAGCTGGCCGATCTCGGCCACCTTCGACACGTCGGTGGCGCGGATGCCTTTGCCGCCGCGTCCGGTCAGGCGGAAATCGTAGGATGACGAGCGCTTGCCGTAGCCATATTCGGTCACCGTCAGCACATACTGCTCATGCGCCTTGAGCTCTTCGTAACGGCTGTCGGAAAGCTCAGTCTCCTCGCCAATCTCCTCATTGGTGAGTGCAATCTCTTCTTCCTCGCCGGTCACCTCGGCGGCAAGCCGCCGCTCCAGTGCTGCCCGCTTGAGGTAGGCGGAGCGTTCCGCCGGTGAAGCATCGACATGCTCGATGACCGACATGGAGATGATGCGGTCGGTCTCGGCCATGCTTATGCCGCGCACGCCGACCGAATTGCGGCTCTGGAAGACGCGCACATCGCCAACGCGGAAGCGGATGCACTGGCCGGAGCTGGCGGTCAAAAGCACATCGTCATTGTCTGTGCAGGTCTCGACGCCGAGAATCTCGTCGCCCTCCTCCTCCAGCTTCATGGCGATCTTGCCATTGCGGTTGACCTGGACGAATTCGGACAGCTTGTTGCGGCGCACGGTGCCGCGCGTGGTGGCGAACATGACGTCGAGTTCGCCCCAGCTGGTCTCGTCCTCGGGCAGCGGCATGATGGTGGTGATGCGCTCGCCCTGCTCCAGCGGCAGCATGTTGATCAGCGCCTTGCCGCGCGACTGCGGATTGCCGATTGGCAGCCGCCAGACCTTTTCCTTGTAGACGATGCCGCGCGAGGAGAAGAACAGCACCGGCGTATGCGTGTTGGCCACAAACAGCCGGGTGACGAAATCCTCTTCCTTGGTCGACATACCGGAGCGGCCCTTGCCGCCGCGGCGTTGCGCCCGGTAGAGCGACAGCGGCACGCGCTTGATGTAGCCGGAATGGCTGACGGTGACGACCATGTCCTCGCGCTGGATCAGGTCCTCGTCTTCCATGTCGGCGCCGCCGTCGGTGAGCTCGGTGCGGCGCGGCGTGCCGAACTCGTCGCGCACGGCGGCAAGCTCGTCCTTGACGATCTGTTGGATGCGGGCGCGGGACGACAGAATGTCGAGGTAATCCTTGATCTCGTCGCCGATGGTGTTCAGCTCGTCGGCGATTTCGTCACGGCCGAGCGCGGTCAGGCGCTGCAGGCGCAGTTCGAGGATTGCGCGCGCCTGTTCCTCGGAGAGGTTGTAGGTGCCATCCTCGTTGATGCGATGGCGCGGATCGTCGATAAGCAGAATCAACGACTCCACGTCCCCGGAGGGCCAGCGCCGCTCCATCAACTGCTCGCGCGCCGTCTGCGGATCGGGCGCGGTGCGGATCAGCTTGATCACTTCGTCGATGTTGGCGACGGCTATGGCGAGGCCGACCAGCACGTGGGCGCGGTCGCGCGCCTTGCGCAGCAGGAATTTCGTGCGCCGGCTAATCACCTCTTCGCGGAAGCCGACAAACGCCTTCAGCATGTCGGTCAGGTTCATCACTTCCGGCTTGCCGCCGTTCAGCGCCACCATATTGGCGCCGAAGGAGGTCTGCAGCGGCGTGAAGCGGTAAAGCTGGTTGAGAATGACGTCGGCGACAGCGTCGCGCTTCAGCTCAATGACGACGCGGTAGCCCTGGCGGTCGCTTTCGTCGCGAATGTCGGAAATGCCTTCGATGCGCTTGTCGCGCACCAGCTCGGCCATTTTCTCGATCATCGAGGCCTTGTTCACCTGGTACGGGACTTCCGTGATGATGATCGATTCACGGTCGTTTCCGCGCTGTTCGACATTGACCTTGCCGCGCATGACGATGGAGCCACGGCCAGTCGCATAGGCGCTGTAGATGCCGGAACGGCCGAGCACGATGCCGCCGGTCGGGAAATCGGGACCCGGAATGATCTCCATCAGCGCCGGCAAATCGATCGCCGGATTGTCGATGATGGCGATGGCGCCGTTGCAGATCTCGGCCAGATTGTGCGGCGGGATGTTGGTGGCCATGCCGACGGCGATGCCGCCGGAACCGTTGACCAGAAGATTGGGGAAGCGGGCCGGCAGCACCTTCGGTTCGGTGTCGGATGCGTCATAAGTCTCCTGGAAATCGACGGTTTCCTTGTCGATGTCCTCCAAGAGTTCATGCGCGACCTTGGTCAGCCGCGATTCGGTGTAGCGCATCGCCGCCGGCGGATCGCCGTCGATGGAGCCGAAATTACCCTGCCCGTCGATCAGCGGAACGCGCAGCGACCAGTCCTGCGCCATGCGCACCAAGGCGTCGTAGATCGAGGCGTCGCCATGCGGATGGTATTTACCCATCACGTCGGCGACCGGGCGGGCCGACTTCACATATTTGCGGTTCCAGTGGTAACCGCTCTCATGCGCCGCATAGAGAATGCGGCGGTGAACCGGCTTCAGGCCGTCGCGTACATCGGGCAGCGCACGGCTGACGATGACGCTCATGGCATAAGAGAGGTAGGAGCTCTGCATCTCCTCGATGATGGAGATGGGCTCGATGCCGGTAGGGCCGCCGTCGGCGCCGCGCGGGGGTTTTTGGTCGGTCAAATCGGATCACAATCTAATCAGGAATCACTGACCGCTTATATAGGAAGCACGGCCGAAACTCCAATATTCGTGGCGGTTTTCCAACGACAACTTTGGCGGCAATTTCAAATGGATACCGTTGATTGCGACGATTTGGCCATAACGCATTTCGCCGCCGCAAGGGCAAAAGCCTGCGATGGACCGTTTTCAAAGCAAAGAGCGTATCAGGAGGCAGGCGGACGCATCAGCGGGTAGCCACCCGCCGGGCGCGATAGTGGCCAGGCGTTTCGCCCATGACGCGCCGGAAACGGCGGTTGAACGTCGACAAATCGTTGAAACCGGCCTCGAAGGCGATTGCCGAGATGGCATCGCCTGACATGCGCAGCCGCACCGCCGCGCGGTGCAGCCGGGTTCTCAGCAGAAACTGATAGGGCGTCATGCCTGCGACCTGCCGGAAGGTGCGCAGGAAATGATACGGGCTGGTCGCCGTCGCGCAGGCAAGCTCGGAAAGCGAGACCGGCCTGTCGGCATTGAGCTCGATCTGCCGCACCGCCTCGGCAACCCGTTTCTGGTCGCGGCGGCTCGGCGGTCGAACGCCAGGCACCGCATCGCTGGCGACGGGCAGTGCTGCTCCGGCAACTGCCAGTGCTGCGCCGGCAATTCGCAGGCCAAGCTCCTCAAAGGCGTCGATGTCGACCATCTCGCGCGCCGCTTCCGCCTCGGCCAGCAGCGATGCGAGCGCCGGCAAAGGCGGCATATGCGGCACGCCGAAGGCGAGCTTGCTCGCGCCGGGCACGTCGCTGGCGATGCGGTCGAGATAGGCCGGAGCGAAGTGGAAGGACAGGCAACGGTCGCCGGCGCCATGCTCATGCCCGCATTCATAGCAGGCGCCGACATTGCCGAGCAGGATCGCGCCCGGCGCCAGCATGGCGGCGCCTTGCCTGGTGCGGTAGCGGAAGGTGCCGCTGGTGACAGCGGCAACGCAGAAGGTGTCGTGCGCCTCCTCGAACGGGCGGTCGCCGGCGCCGGCCGTGCACAGCACGTCACAGACATACCAACCCTGCCCCGATGCCAGGTTTTGTTCGCTCGTCGTCATGGCTTGAAAGATAGCAATTTTTCCCAAGCGCGACAGCCGGTCGGGGCCTATCGCTTGCAGCCTCCTGACATAACGAAGGCAGCAAGTATGAGCGGTACATCCTCCTTTGCCGAAGCGCTCCACAGCGACGGCCCCAATCCCGGCCTGGCTGAAAAGCTGGATCTCTACGGCCGCTTCGTCGGCGCCTGGACATTCGATGCCACGCGCCATCTCGAGGACGGCACGGTTCTCACCGGACGCGGCGAGGTGCATTTCGGCTGGGTCCTGGAAGGCAGGGCGATCCAGGACGTATGGATCCTGCCCGCGCGGGATGCCGGCCCCTCGCCCTCGCTCGGCAAATGGACTTTCAATGGCACAACGCTGCGGGCCTATGATCCCGGCTCGGATGCCTGGCACATCTTCTGGAGCGACCCGCGAAACCAATACTACAGCCGCCAGCTTGGTCGCGCCGAAGGCGACACAATTGTGCAGGTCGGCGCCGACGGCACTGGTTCCTCGGTCCGCTGGAGCTTTTCGCGCATCACCAAAGACAGCTTCCGCTGGCTCGGCGAGCGTTCGCACGACGATGGCAAGACATGGCGTCTCGAAGTCGAGTTCCTGGCGCGCCGCGTCGCCCAGGAACTGATGACGCAACATATTGCAAAAAAGGTGAAAAAACATGCTTGACCATGTCTCGATCGGCGTCCGCGACACCAATTTTTCGAAGCCCTTCTACGATGCCGCGCTAAAGCCGCTCGGTTATTCCTGCCTCAGCCAGTCGCCAGGCTCACTGGGTTATGGTGCGCAAACCGTGGCGCTGTGGGTGAACGACGCGGAGCGGCCAGTGTCATCGGACGAGAAGTCCGGTCTGCATTTCTGCTTTACCGCGCCGACGAGGCAGAGCGTCGACGCCTTTCACGCCGACGCCTTGCGTGCAGGCGGCAGCGACAATGGCGCGCCGGGGCTGCGCGCCGACTATGGCGAGAACTATTACGCTGCCTTCGTCGTCGATCCCGACGGCTATCGCCGGGAGGCCTATTGCAACGCTGCCGCCTAACACTGACGCCGTCTCCGGTATCGCCATGTCAGACGGTTCCCACCGGTCGGGCTTTGCTCTACCACTATGGTGGCGCAGGGGTCCGGCCCGGCGGGAGGGGTCAGCGATGCCGAGTTTCGACAGCCTGTTCAACGCCTTCGTCACCATTCTGGTGACCATCGACCCGCCAGGTCTCGCGCCGCTCTTCCTCGCGGTGACACGCGGCATGAACCGCGAGGAACGTCAGCAGGTTTCGGTGCGCGCCTCGATCATCGGCTTCCTGGTGATGGCGCTGTTTGCGGTGGCCGGGGCCTCCATCCTGTCGGTGTTCGGCATCACGCTGCCGGCTTTCCGCGTCGCCGGCGGGTTTTTGCTGTTCTTCATCGCGTTCGAAATGGTGTTCGAGCGCCGCCAGGACCGCAAGGAGAAGATCGGCGACGTCGCCATCACCAAGGACATGATCCACAATATCGCGGCCTTCCCGCTGGCGATCCCGCTGATCGCCGGCCCCGGTGCGATTTCGGCGACCGTGCTACTGTCGGGCTCGTTTCAGGGTTTTGCAGCACAAGCGGCGCTGGTCGGCATCATCTTCGTCTGCCTTGCCATCACCTATCTGGTGTTCGTGCTGTCGGAGCGCATCGACCGCATCCTCGGCCAGACCGGCCGCTCGATCCTCACCCGCCTGCTCGGCGTCATCCTGGCCGCGCTTGCGGTTCAGTTCGTCGCGGATGGCATCAAGGCGCTGATGGCGGGGTAACGGCAGCCCCTACTCCACCGCCGTATCGACGACCTTGAAATCGTGGGTGATGACAGCCGTCTTGGCCAGCATGGCCGAGGCCGAGCAGTATTTCTCGATCGACAGGTTGATGGCGCGCTGGACCTTGTCGCGCGACAGCGCGTGGCCCGTGACGATGAAATGCATGTGGATGCGGGTGAAGACTTTCGGGTCGGTTTCGGCCCGGTCGGCGTCGAGTTCGACAACACAGTCCTCGATCGCCTCGCGGCCTTTTTCGAGGATGTGGACGACATCATAGGCCGAGCAGCCGCCGGTGCCGATCAGCACCATCTCCATCGGGCTCGGACCCGGCGTCTTGCCTTCCGGCCCGGAGGCGGTTCCCAGCACAACCTTGTGGCCGCTCCCGGACTCGCCGACGAAGGTGCGCTCCTCGACCCATTTGATCCGGGCTTTCACGGCAATCTTCCTTTCAGAAAGCGTCACTGGCCGAAGACGACCGTGTGCATGATCCGCCCCGGCAGCAGCGTGAACACGCCGGCGCCGATCAGGGCGAAAACATACAGCGATATCATGACCCTGCGATGTGTGGCGACCCGATGCATATGCGCGTGCCAGACCGCCAGCGGCACGGCGATCAACACTAACATCGACAAGAGATGGATCGGGCTGAACGGACCGACGAGGCGTATCTGCTGGATCCAGAAACTGGAGATGGCGACGACCAGCATCAGCGCCGCCCAGGTATAGCCGACGACACGATGACGCGTCGTGCCTTTCGGCAGCGCCAGTTGCGTAGCGCCAATGGCAAGCGCGGCAAGGGCCGCGAAGGCGTGCCATGGAATGGGAGGGCGCGCCGATAGAAGCGGTCCGAGCGACATCGCGCCCTCTCCTCAGATATCGCTGACTATCGTCAGCTCAGAACGGGATTTCGTCGTCCAGTTCGCGCGACGAGCCGCCGCCACCGCCGCCCTTGGAACCGCCGCCACCGCTGTTGCCGCCGCGGTTGAAGCTCTCATTGGGGCCAGACTGGCCGAAATCCGAGCCACGGCTCGCGCCGCCGCCGGCATAGTTGCCGACCTGACCGCCGCCCTCGCCGCGAGAATCGAGCATCTGCAGCTCGCCGCGGAATTTCTGCAGCACGACTTCGGTCGTGTACTTGTCGGCGCCGGTCTGGTCCTGCCATTTGCGTGTCTGCAGCTGGCCTTCGACGTAAACCTTCATGCCCTTCTTCAGGTACTGCTCGGCGACCTTGGCGATCTGGTCATTGAAAATGACGACGTTGTGCCATTCGGTCTTTTCCTTGCGCTCGCCGGAATTCTTGTCGCGCCAGCTTTCCGACGTGGCGATGCGGATGTTGACGACCGGGTCACCGGAATTCAGGCGGCGGATTTCAGGGTCCGCGCCGAGGTTACCGACCAGAATGACCTTGTTGACGCTACCCGCCATGACACTTCTCCGTGCTCATCCGAAACAAATTTCAAGTCGTTCACCTTACAGGCCGCGCACAATCCTGGCTTGCCGCGGCTGGCTTTTCCCACAAGGTTTTTGTTCCCTTTTCGTTCCTATACTGTTAACCACGGATTGTCAAGGAATGGCAGCAATCGCCGACGCGGGCGCGTGGATTTAGCTGACACGCAGGGGCGAGAAGCGGTGTCGTCAGCGCCGTTTTTTAGCTGGCCGCAACGGACCGAAAAAGCCGCTCCACTCCATGCCCATGCCATGGGCGCGCTGTGCGATCACGGTTGGCGCCGACATCAGCCCGACTGCAGGTTCAGATTTCAGAGCCGGGTCATTCAGCAATTTCCCGATCGCGCGCCCGTGCCACCACACCTGAGCGACGAGCGCCGCTACCACCGCGATCAGGCCCCAGGTCCCCAATCCTTCGCCGAAGATGTAAATCCCGTATGGCGGCGATAGCGCCGTACCCAGCTTGGCCAACAAGATCACGGCCACGAAACCGATGACGGCGATCGCTCCTATACCGAGTACGAGGCGGCGATAGAGCCTCAGAGCCTCGTTGAGGTTCTCGGCGGACGAAAGATCGACGTTGGAATTCATAAATACTACTCCTGCCTCGCGATGATGGCCCATCTTGTTCCCCACGGCTTAGAGGCCCGGCAGGATCCAATCAATACGCGGCATTCAAAACACCCCTTGCCAAATCGATAAGTATCGACTTATGCTTTTGCCATGATCGAAGCAGAGATTTTTCGCGCCCTGGCCGACCCGACGCGACGCGCCGTCTACGAGCGGCTGACTTCCGGCGAGATGAGCGTGTCGGAGTTGCGCACCGGCATGAGCGTGTCGCAGCCGGCGGTGTCGCAGCACCTTGCCGTGCTGCGCGGCGCAGGCCTGGTCAGCGAAAGACGCGCCGGCCGCAACGCCTACTATCGCGCCGATCCGCAAGGGCTCGAGCCGCTGCTCGGCTGGATCGAACGCTACCGCGCATTCTGGCCGGAGCGCATCGAAAGACTGAAGGCCGTTTTGAAGGACATGGACCAATGACCGACGAAAAGCAGACGCAGACCGCCAAAGATGCCCTCGCCTTCGAATGCGATCTGCCGGACGCACCGGAAAAAGTGTGGCGGGCACTGACCGTGCCGGACCTCTTGGCGGAATGGATGATGCCGAACGACATCAATCCGGAAACCGGCAGCCGCTTTGCCTTTGCCGGGCCTGAGAAGCCGATCGAGTGCGAAGTGCTCGATGCCGAACCGGGGCGCCTGCTGCGCTATTCCTGGCGCGAGCGTTCCGGCGACGCCGACCGCGAGGAGCTGGGGAGCATCGTCACCTTCACACTCGCCCGCACCGTTTCCGGCGGCACGCATCTGCGCATCGTCCATGACGGGTTTGTCCTGACGCCTGCGGTCGCGATGGCCGGCGCCGGCTGCCGGCTCTGGCTGCGCGCATACAAGCCCAAGCGGCCTGTCGCCGCCAACGCGCCACGCCTGTTGCTGCGCGCCGCCTGAACCGGAAAAATCAAAACGGAGACAATGAGATGAGCGGCTTTGCCAATCTGGTGCCGATGGTGATCGAGCAATCGAGCCGCGGCGAACGCGCCTTCGACATTTTCTCGCGGCTGCTGCGCGAGCGCATCATCTTCGTCAATGGCGAGATCAATGACGGCATGTCGGCGCTGGTCTGCGCCCAGCTCCTGTCGCTGGAATCGGACAATCCCGACAAGGAGATCTCGCTCTACATCAACTCGCCGGGCGGCGTGGTGACCAGCGGTTTCGCCATCTACGACACGATGCAATATGTCAGCTGCCCGGTGTCGACCGTGTGCATGGGCTTTGCCGCGTCGATGGCCTCCTTCCTGCTGATGGCGGGAACGCCGGGGCGGCGCATCGCGCTGCCCAATGCCAGCATCGTGCTGCATCAGCCTTTGGGTGGCTTCCAGGGCCAGGCCTCCGACATCCAGCGTCACGCCGAAGGCATTTTGCGCACCAAGCGGCACATGGCCGACCTCTACGCTCACCATTGCGGCCGCACCCACGAAGAGGTCGAACGCACGCTCGACCGCGATTTCTTCATGACCGCGAAGGAGGCCAAGGACTGGGGCCTCGTCGACCACGTCTTCGACACCCGCAAGCAGGCAGCGGCCTGATCGGCGGATTGAATGCAGGCCGGTGTTCCCTCAATTTCAACGCCGCTGGTCTGGCCTCGCCTTGAGCGCGGCACTATAGTCTTGCCATGCGCTACCACCTGAACAGACTGACCATAGCCATTGCCATCACGGCGGCGACATCGAGCATGGCCTTTGCCGGGGGCAGCACCAGCACGTCGCGGAAAGGCGCTCTGCCCGGCGTGACCGGCGACTACCGCATCGCCAAGCCCGCGCCGCAGCCGGAGCCGGACGACGCGCTGTCTGCCGGCGAGAACGGCACGTTCAAGATCGGCGACACCGATGTCAGGATTTCCGGCAGCATCACTGTCGATGTCGGCACGGGTGGGATCAAGCCGCCGCGCCGGTAGCCCCTTCTCCCAGCTACTATACGGGAGAGAAAGCCTGCGCCGACGACTTCCTCGCAAAAGAACAGCCCCGCCGTTGCTTCCGCTAACGGTCGGGGCTTTTTTTGGATTCCAAATCCAAACTGCCGGTAGTGTTATACCGACTTTGATTTCGGATGCTCGCGGCATTCAGCCGACGATCCGACTAGCCGTCTCTGATTTTTGTGGGATTCGGCAGGTCACGGTTTGTCTGGTGGTTTGTTGGACTGACGCGATGCGTTCGTTTGGACGCATACACTCCAATGCCTTGAAACTACCTGGCACTTATGCCCGCCGCGGCTCCACTAGCAGGTGGAGCCTCAAGGGACTATCCGGTGGCGTCATGCTCCGCTCCTATGTCCGTTGCGACTGGTGTCAATCCGAAGCACAAATCGCAAAAACCTGCGGCGTCTCGCAGGCCGCTATGGGCGGCGAGGCCATCAAAGACGGCCGGCTCCGTTGACTCCGGCAGAGTGCGCCCCTGATTCGACGGCGTCAACCTTGAATAGCCGGTTACGGAAAATGTGATCGCCGGGAGCTTACGTCAGGGTCAGTTTCTGAAACACCCTTGTCAGTTTCTGCACAGCTTTGTCAGGAGCGTGTTCGGTCTTTGTTCTTTCCGCTTGCCCGTTCGCGCGAAAGACGGTTAAACGGCTTTGGTCGAGAAGTGTGGCGTCTCTCGACGTGGCGGCAAAAATACCTACATAGGGAATGGCCGGGAAAACCCGCCGATCCCACTGACACCAGACCTGAGGCGGCGACCGGCGATGGCCGACCATAAATACCTTTCCATTCGCGGGGCACGCGAACACAACCTGAAGAATGTCGATCTCGACCTGCCGCGTGACAGCCTGATCGTCATGACCGGCCTGTCGGGCTCCGGCAAATCGTCGCTTGCTTTCGACACCATCTATGCCGAGGGCCAGCGCCGTTACGTCGAGAGCCTGTCGGCCTATGCGCGCCAGTTCCTCGAAATGATGCAGAAGCCGGATGTCGACCAGATCGACGGGCTGTCGCCGGCCATCTCCATCGAGCAGAAGACCACGTCGAAGAACCCGCGCTCGACAGTCGGCACCGTCACCGAGATCTACGACTATATGCGCCTGCTGTTTGCGCGCGTCGGCATCCCCTATTCGCCGGCGACCGGCCTGCCGATCGAAAGCCAGACGGTCAGCCAGATGGTCGACCGGGTGCTGGCTGTCGAGGAAGGCACGCGCCTTTTCCTGCTGGCGCCGATCGTGCGCGGCCGCAAGGGTGAGTATCGCAAGGAACTGCTGGAGCTGCAGAAGAAGGGCTTTCAGCGCGTCAAGGTCGACGGCGTCTTCTATGAGATCGCCGATGTGCCGGCGTTGGACAAGAAGTACAAGCACGACATCGATGTCGTCGTCGACCGCATCGTCGTGCGCGGCGACCTGGCGACACGGCTTGCCGATTCCATCGAAACGGCGCTCAAGCTGGCGGAAGGGCTGGCGGTGGCCGAGTTCGCCGACCGGCCGCTCGACGCCAGCCAGACCGGCGAGGACTCGGTCAACAAATCGAAGAACGAGACGCATGAGCGCATCCTGTTCTCGGAAAAATTCGCCTGCCCGGTTTCCGGCTTCACCATTCCGGAGATCGAGCCCAGGCTGTTCTCGTTCAACAACCCGTTCGGCGCCTGCCCGACCTGCGACGGCCTCGGCAATCAGCGCGCCATCGACGCCAGCCTGATCGTGCCGGACGAAAACGTCTCGCTGCGCGACGGCGCCGTCAGCCCGTGGGCGAAATCGACCTCGCCCTATTATGCGCAGACGCTGGAAGCGCTGGGCAAAGCCTACGGCTTCAAGCTCGGCGACAAGTTCAAAGACCTGACCGAAGAGGCAAAGGATGCCGTCCTGCGTGGCACCGGCGAGCGCGAGGTCACCTTCCAATATGATGACGGCCTGCGCTCCTACAAGACCACCAAGACGTTCGAGGGCGTCATTCCCAATCTCGAACGGCGGTGGAAGGAAACCGAATCCGCCTGGATGCGCGAGGAGATCGAGCGCTTCATGTCGGCGACGCCCTGCCCGGTCTGCAAGGGATACCGGCTGAAGCCGGAAGCGCTGGCGGTGAAGATCGCCGGCAAGCATATCGGCGAAGTCACAGAGCTGTCGATCCGCAAGGCCGACCAGTGGTTCACCGAACTGCCGCCACATCTCAACGACCAGCAGAACGAGATCGCGGTGCGCGTTCTCAAGGAAATCCGTGACCGCCTGCGCTTCCTCAACGATGTCGGCCTCGACTATCTGACGCTGTCGCGCAATTCCGGCACGCTGTCGGGCGGCGAGAGCCAGCGCATAAGGCTGGCGTCGCAGATCGGCTCCGGCCTCACCGGCGTGCTCTATGTGCTGGACGAGCCGTCGATCGGCCTGCACCAACGCGACAATGCCCGCCTGCTCGACACGCTCAAGCATCTGCGCGACATCGGCAACACGGTGATCGTCGTCGAGCATGACGAAGACGCCATCCTGCATGCCGACTACGTCGTCGACATGGGTCCGGCCGCCGGCATCCATGGCGGAGAGATCATCGCCCAGGGCACGCCGCAGCAGGTGATGGCCAATCCTAATTCGATCACCGGTAAATATCTGTCGGGCGCGCTCGAAGTCGCCACGCCCGGTGTCAGGCGCGAGGCCAAGAAGAACCGCCGGCTGAAGATCGTCGGCGCGCGCGGCAACAATCTCAAGAACGTCACTGCCGAAATCCCGCTCGGCACCTTCACCGCCGTCACCGGCGTGTCTGGCGGCGGCAAATCGACCTTCCTGATCGAGACGCTGTTCAAGGCGGCGTCGCGCCGCATCATGGGCTCGCGCGAGCATCCGGCCGATCACGACCGCATCGAGGGCCTCGAATTCCTCGACAAGGTCATCGACATCGACCAGTCGCCGATCGGCCGCACACCGCGTTCGAACCCGGCCACCTACACCGGCGCCTTCACACCGATCCGCGACTGGTTCGCCGGCCTGCCCGAGGCCAAGGCCCGCGGCTATCAGCCGGGCCGCTTCTCCTTCAACGTCAAGGGCGGCCGCTGCGAGGCCTGCCAGGGCGACGGCGTCATCAAGATCGAGATGCACTTCCTGCCCGACGTCTACGTCACGTGCGACGTCTGCCATGGCAAGCGCTACAACCGCGAGACGCTCGACGTCCTGTTCAAGGGCAAGTCGATCGCCGACGTCCTGGACATGACGGTCGAGGAAGGCGTCGATTTCTTTGCCGCCGTGCCCGGGGTGCGCGACAAGTTGGAGACGCTGAAGCAGGTCGGCCTCGGCTACATCCATATCGGCCAGCAGGCGACGACGCTGTCGGGCGGCGAGGCGCAGCGCATCAAGCTCGCCAAGGAATTGTCGCGCAAGGCGACCGGCAAGACGCTCTACATCCTCGACGAGCCGACCACCGGCCTGCACTTCCACGACGTCGCCAAGTTGCTGGAAGTGCTTCACGAACTGGTCGACCAGGGCAACACGGTGGTGGTCATCGAGCACAATCTCGAAGTCATCAAGACCGCCGACTGGGTGCTCGACCTCGGCCCCGAAGGCGGCGATGGCGGTGGCGAACTGGTGGCACAAGGCACACCGGAAGCGATCGTGCGCGAAAAGCGCAGCTACACCGGCCAGTTCCTGAAGGAGCTTTTGGAGCGGCGGCCCGGAGGCAAGCGCGAAGCGGCGGAGTAACTGACAGACCGGTCGGGCGCCTGGAGAGCTTTGAATGACAGTCCGACAGGCGCTTGCCGGTGATCTCGACGGAGTCGTCTCGCTGACGCAGACCGCCTATGAGCACTACACGCCCTTGTTCGGCGCGCCGCCGATCCCAGTCACCGAGGACTATGCGCCACGCATCGAGCGTGGCGAGGTCTGGCTCTTGGAGAGCGGCGCGGAACTCGCCGGGCTGATCGTTATTGAGCGCCACCCCGATCATGCGATGATCTTCAGCGTCGCGGTCTCCCCCCCTTTTCAGGGGAGGAAACTCGGTACCGCGCTGCTCGACTTCGCCCAGGAACAGGCGGGGCTATGGGGTGTGCCGGAGGTGCGGCTCTACACCAATTCGCGCATGGAGCGGAACATCGAGATCTATACGGCCTATGGCTTCCACGAAACGGGCCGCCGAGCCAATCCCCACCGTCCCGGATGGATCGTGGTCGACATGATCAAACCGGTTGGAAAAATAGCCTGACCGCATTTTTAGAACTGGGAGGAAGACGATGATCAGCCAAGGAACAATCCGCGCCGGGATGGGCGGCTGGACTTTCGAACCCTGGGATACGTCCTTCTACCCGGACAAGCTTTCCAAGGCCAAACAGCTGAGTTACGCCACCCGCCAGGTACCGAGCATCGAGGTCAACGGCACCTACTATTCCAGCTTCAAGGAGCCGACCTTCGTCAAATGGGCGAGCGAGGCGCCGGACGGTTTCGTCTATTCGCTGAAGGGCAATCGCTTCGTCACCAACCGCCGCGTGCTTGGCGAAGCCGGCGAGTCCATGACGCGCTTCCTCGGCTCCGGCGTTGCCGCGCTGGGCGACAAGCTGGGCCCGATCCTGTGGCAGTTCGCGCCGACGAAAAAGTTCGACGCCGACGATTTCGAGGCCTTCCTGAAGCTGCTGCCGGAAAAGCAGGATGGCGTGGCGCTGCGCCATGCGCTGGAAGTGCGCAACGACAGTTTCAGCGTGCCGGAATTTGTGGGCCTGGCGCGCAAATACAAGGCGGCAATCGTCTATGCCGACCATGCCAAATATCCTGGTATCGCCGACATCACCGGCGATTTTATCTATGCGCGGCTGCAGACCGGCAGCGACGACAATCCGGATTGCTATACGCCGAATGGCCTGGACGAATGGGCAGCGCGGGTGAAGACCTGGGCGCAAGGCAAGCAGCCGGCCGATCTGCGGCGCGCCGATCCGACTTTCGACGCGCCGGTGAAACCGCGCGATGTGTTCGTCTACTTCATCACCGAGGGCAAGGTGCGCGCGCCGTTCGGCGCCATGGCGCTGATGAAGCGGGTGAGCTGATCGGTTAAAGCGCGTCGCGCTGAAACGGATTCATACGACGCGATTTAAGTCTTTGTCTTGATGCATGCCGTTGTCCCAGAACCGCGGCACACTTCTGGGCGACATGCATTAGGAGCAATTCCAGGAAAAGTGTGGAACGGTTTTCCCGGGAAAGCGGTCAGCGCTTTCCCTTGAAAAGGGTTTCAACCCAGAATTGCTACGATGAACCGAAGCGTGATAGCTTATGCGCATCGTAACCTTATCGATACCTCCATCCTGCATAAATCCGGTGCGGGTCCTTTCTAGAGGCCGGCCGCCGCGGGCAAGGACGAGGGCATGTCGCTCGACTACAGTTCCCTTCTGTTGGCTGTCGGGTTTTCCGCCGCTTGCCTCGGCCTGACGCTGTTCGGCATTTGGCTTACCGCGCGCTCGGAAAAATTCCTGCTGACCTGGGCGGTCAGCGTGCTTCTGATCGTCGCCGACGTCTTCGCCTACCAGGCCTATATCGACGCGCCCGGACGCCTGCTCGGCCTCGCCAGCTTCACGTTCCTGCTGCTCGGCTTCGCGACCATGCTGGGCGCGGCCCATCAGTTCACGACCGGCCGCTCGCCATTGCCGCGCATCGCTGTCGGCGCCGGCGTCTCGCTGGCAGTCGCCTTGCCGCCGATGGCGCTTGGCTATGACGGGCTGGGCTTCATGCTGGAGAATGCCTTCGCCGCGCTGCTTTTGTTTGCGACGGCCTATGAATACTGGAAGGGTCGTACGGAATTCCCGGCCCCGATCCTCGGCATTGCAGGGCTCTACACCGCCACCGCAATTTCCTTCGTGCTGTGCTCCGGTGCACTTGTCTGGGATGGCAGGCTGGTGCTTGGCCATGCGCCGAGCAACTGGGCCGAGGATTTCAGCCTCATCGTCGTCATCGCCTGCATGACCGGCATCGGCGCGCTCTCGCTGGCGCTCAACCAGGGACGCCTGGCGCAGCATCATCGCCGCGAAGCGCTGACCGATCCGCTGACCGGACTGCTCAACCGGCGCGCTTTGTTCGACCTGCACGGCAAAACACCGGTCCGGTCCTTCACCGCCGTGATCGTGTTCGATCTCGACGGCTTCAAGGCCATAAATGACGAGTTCGGCCATGCCACCGGCGACGAGGTGCTGAAACTATTCGCCAAGGATTTGACCGCCAATCTCCAGCCAGGCGATGTCGCCGCGCGCATGGGCGGAGAGGAATTTGCATTGGTGCTCGATCGCACCTTGCCTGAAAAGGTGGAATTCATAGCCGAGCGCATCCGGGCCAGTTTTGCCATGCGCCGGATCGATACCGAGACCCGCCTGCTCTCCTGCACGGTCAGCGCCGGCTACGCCTTCGGCAGCGAGGGCGGCACCAAATTCGACAAGGTGCTCAGCGCCGCCGACAAGGCGCTTTACGGCGCCAAGCGCGGCGGCCGCAACCGTGTGCTCGCCTTCCGGCGCGCCGGGTAGGCTGGGCTGATATTCAGCCGGCCTGAACCTCACCACACGTAAAACAACACTCCAAAGCGCGTCGCATGAGGCCGTTCAGGCGCGACGCGCTTTTAGGCCGCTATGACGATCTCGTTGTAAGTGTCGAGGTCGACGTAGAAAACCTTGGTGATTTCGCCGATCAGCTCATCCTGCTGGTAGCCTTGCGAGCGCAGAATGTTGATGGCGGTGATGATGTCGACACGCTCTGTCAGCCGTCGTTTCTGGTGGTCCTCGACGAACCGTTCCATAGCCCTATTCTCCTGGCAAGATTATCTGAACGCATTGACCGACAATCAGAACTGCGAGGGAAGCTAGGGTGGCTTGCTTGCGTGGAACTTGCAGGCTGAGCCAGCATATTCCCTCGATCTGCTACAGAACCAGACTGATACGGAAGCGGCCGACTCACCGAGGCCTAGGAAAGACTAGCATGCAGTATTCGGCGTGCCAGAGGTGGCGACCTCGGACGAAAGTCCGACGCAACGGGCGCGGACCTTCGCGACTTCATCATCCTTGGGCGTAGCGACGCGAAGCGGAGCGAAGACCCAGGGATCCATGCCGGGACGAAGAAGCGTCATTAACGGTGCAGAATGTGGAATGGCCAATGTGCCGCAGAAGCGATCTTGTTCTGCATCGCGGCACTCTTTGGCTGATGTCGCGGCATGGATTCTGGGGTCTGCGCGCGTCGCTCCGCTCCTTGGCTCCGCCCTAGAATGACGAAGTGATTGTGGGCATTTCAGCCAATCTTCGACGTGTACGATCCGTGCAGCCGTCGACCTGCGTTAAACCGTCAGAAACTTCCTGACGTCCGCCCGGTCGAGATCTTCGGCCGGGCCGGTGTGGACGATCTGGCCGCGGTCCATGATGTTGACCTCGTCAGCGAGCTCGCGGCAGAAATCCAGATATTGCTCGACCAGCAGAACGGCGATACCGGCCTGGTCGCGCAGATAGCGGATGGCGCGGCCGATGTCCTTGATGATCGAGGGCTGGATGCCTTCGGTCGGCTCGTCGAGCACCAGCAGTTTCGGCCGCATGACGAGCGCCCGGCCGATGGCGAGCTGCTGCTGCTGGCCGCCTGAGAGATCGCCGCCGCGGCGCCCCACCATCTGCTTCAGCACCGGAAACAGTTCGAAGACATGCGCCGGCACGTTGCGGTCGGCGCGCTTCAAGGGCGCAAAGCCGGACTCCAGGTTTTCGCGCACCGTCAGCAGCGGAAAGATCTCCCTGCCCTGCGGTACGAATGCGATGCCCGACCGGGCGCGATCATACGCCGCGCTCCGGTCGAGCGCCTTCCCCTCGAAGGCAACGCTTCCGCTCGTCAGCCGGTGGTGGCCGACGATCGATCTCATCAAACTGGTCTTGCCGACGCCGTTGCGGCCGAGCACGCAGGTGATCTTGCCGGCACCCGCCGTCAGCGACACACCGCGCAACGCCTGAGCAGCGCCGTAATGGAGCGTGGCGTTGGAAACTTCGAGCATGTCAGCGCCTTCTCCAGAAGCGGAGGAACGAAAAGTCGAAGCGATGGAATTGCACCCGCCAGACCATGCTCATCTCCCGAGATAAACTTCGACGACCCGCTCGTCGGCCGAGACGAAATCGAGCGAGCCTTCCGACAGCACCGAGCCCTCATGCAGGCAGGTGACCTTGACGCCGAGTTCGCGCACGAAATGCATGTCGTGCTCGACGACGATGACCGAATGCTCGCGCGCTATGTCCTTGAGCAGCCGCGCGGTTTCCTCGGTCTCGGCATCGGTCATCCCTGCGACCGGCTCGTCAACCAAAAGCAGCTTCGGGTCCTGCGCCAGCAGCATGCCGATCTCCAGCCACTGTTTCTGGCCATGGCTGAGATTGGCTGCCAGATCGTGGCGCTTGTCGCCCAGCCGGATGATGCCGAGGATGTCGTCGATCTGTCTGGCTTCGCCGGCCGAGCGGCGATGGAACAGCGCCGGAAAGATCGAGCGCGGGCCCTTCAGCGCCAGCATCAGATTGTCTTCGACGCTGTGGCTTTCGAAGACGGTCGGCTTCTGGAATTTGCGGCCGATGCCCATCATGGCGATCTCCGCCTCGTCGTGCCGGGTCAGATCGACCTGGCCGTCGAAGAACACTTCGCCCTCGTCGGGCCGGGTCTTGCCGGTGACGATGTCCATCATCGTCGTCTTGCCGGCGCCGTTGGGACCGATGACGGCGCGCATCTCGCCCTTGTCGAGCACCAGCGACAGATTGTTGATGGCGCGGAAACCGTCGAAGGAGACCGAGACGCCGTCGAGATAGAGGATGGTGTTGGACTTCGACATCGCTCTATTCCGCCGGCTGCGGTTCGGGCCCGGACGCGGACCAGGCACCGGGCGTTGTTGCTGCGCTGCGCACGATCTTCGATGGCGGCGGGGCATCAGGGTCTGTGCCCGCTTCCTCTGCAATCGCTGCAGCCCGCATCGCCCGAGCGTTACCGCGCCAGGAATCCCACATGCCGACGATGCCCTTGGGCAGGAACAGGGTTACGGCGACGAACAGGCCGCCGAGCGCAAACAGCCAGAACTCCGGCAGCAGGCCGGTGAACCAGGATTTGCCGGCGTTGACCAGCAGCGCGCCGACGATCGGGCCGACAATGGTGCCGCGCCCACCGACGGCTGCCCAGATCACGACTTCGATGGAATTGGACGGCTCGAATTCGCCGGGATTGATGATACCGACCTGCGGCACATAGAGCGCGCCGGCGATGCCGGCCATGACAGCCGAGACGCTGAAGGCAAACAGCTTCACGTTCTCCGCCCGCCAGCCGAGGAAGCGGGTGCGGCTCTCGGCGTCGCGCACCGCCATCAGCAGCTTGCCGTATTTGGAGCCGACGATCGCCCAGGTGATGAAGACGGCGAGCGCGAGTATGATGGCGCTGGCGGCAAACAGGGCCGAGCGGGTGGCGTCGGCCTGCACGTTGAAGCCCAGAATATCCTTGAAATCGGTCAAGCCGTTGTTGCCGCCGAAACCCATGTCGTTGCGGAAGAAGGCGAGCAGCAGCGCGTAGGTCATCGCCTGGGTGATGATGGAGAGATAGACGCCGGTGACGCGGCTGCGGAAGGCGAACCAGCCGAAGACGAAGGCGAGCAGGCCGGGCACCGCCAGCACCATGATGGCGGCGAACCAGAAGTGGTCGAAACCGGTCCAGAACCAGGGCAATTCCTTGTAGTTCAGGAACACCATGAAATCGGGCAGGATCGGATTGCCGTAAACGCCGCGCGAGCCGATCTGGCGCATGAGGTACATGCCCATCGCATAGCCGCCGAGGGCGAAGAAGGCGCCATGGCCGAGCGAGAGGATGCCGCAATAGCCCCAGACGAGATCGAGCGCCAAGGCAAGCAATGCATAGCAGAGGTACTTGCCCGTCAACGCGACGATGTAGGACGGAATATAGAACGCGCTTTGCGGCGACACTGCGAGGTTGAGCAGCGGCACGATAATGGCGGCCGTCAGCAGGATGAAAATAGTGATGGCGATGCGACGGTCGGCACCCGCGGCGAAGAAGCGTCCCGTGATCATGTTTCCACCGCCCTGCCCTTGAGCGCGAACAGGCCGCGCGGGCGCTTCTGGATGAACAGGATGATCAGCACCAGCACGACGATCTTGCCGAGCACCGCGCCAGCATAGGGTTCGAGAACCTTGTTGACGATGCCGAGCGAGAAGGCGCCGACCAGCGTGCCCCAGAGATTGCCGACGCCGCCGAAGACCACGACCATGAAGCTGTCGATGATGTAGCCGCGGCCGAGATTGGGCGAGACATTGTCGATCTGGCTGAGCGCGACGCCGGCAATGCCGGCAATGCCGGAGCCGAGCGCAAAGGTCAGCGCATCGACCCAAGGCGTCCTGATGCCCATCGAGGCGGCCATGCGGCGGTTGGCGGTGACGGCGCGCATCTGAAGGCCCCAGGGCGTGCGCTTCATAACAAAGAGCAGCACGCCGAAGACGGTGAGCGCGAAGACCAGGATCCAGAGGCGGTTCCAGGTGACGGCGAGTTGGCCGACATCGAACGATCCCGACATCCAGGAGGGGTTGCCGACCTCCTGGTTGGTCGGTCCGAAGATCGAGCGCACCGCCTGCTGCAGGACAAGCGAGACGCCCCAGGTTGCGAGCAGCGTTTCCAGCGGCCGGCCGTAGAGGAAACGGATGACGCCGCGCTCGATGATCAGGCCGACGGAAGCGGCAACCAGGAAGGCGAGCGGCAGCGCGATCACCAGCGACCAGTCGAACAGGCCGGGGAATGAGGTTCGGATCACCTGCTGGACGACGAAGGTGGTGTAGGCGCCGAGCATCACCATCTCGCCATGCGCCATGTTGATGACGCCCATGACGCCGAAGGTGATGGCGAGGCCGATGGCGGCCAGCAGCAGCACCGAGCCAAGCGAGATGCCGTACCATATGTTCTGGCCGGCATCCCACAGCGCCAGGCTCGAATTGATGCTGGCGATTGCCGCCGTCGCGGCATCCTTGACCGCGCCTTGCGCATTGGCCTCGACCGCGGTGAGCAGCGAGACCGCGTCGCGGTCGCCGCGCGCGCCGATCAGGGCAATGGCGGCAAGCTTGTCGGCCTCCGGCTTGTCGGAGACCAGCACCGATGCCGCGCGCGCCTGTTCGAACAATGCCTTGACCTTGGCGTCGGTCTCGGCGGCGATGGCTGCATCGAGCGGCTCGATATTGGCGGCATCGGGGGTCTTGAACATGGTGTCGGCGGCGGCGATGCGGACAGAAGGATCTTTCGCGCGCAACGTCAGCGTTCCCAGCGCATCTCGGATGACACGACGCAGCGTGTTGTTGACCTTGATCTTGGTGATGTCGGCCTTGGCGGCGTCGCCGGCTTTCTCGCCGCTCAGCGGGTCGAGCAGCGTGACGCTGTCGGCGGCCTCACTGCCGACGAAGACGGCTGAATCGGCTTTACGAATGTAGAGATTGCCTTCGGCGAGGGCTGCAAGCGGCCGTTCAACCAGCGGATCGCCGGTGGCGGCAAGTTCGCGCACCACGGCCTCAGTGGTGGCAAAGCCCGTGCCCGTGGCGAATTTGGCGACGATGGCGCGCAGATCGGCTTCGGCTGCGTTCGACGGCAATAGGCTTGCCACCAGGAACACCAGCATGAGGCCGAGAGTGCGCAACAGGATCATCCGTTCAGATACTCTTCTGTGGGGAAATTCCGCGTCCGGGCGGGCTGAAGCGCCCGGACGCTTGGCGGTACCGATCGTGGACGCGTCCACGATCGGTCAGTCCCGGGAGGGATCAGTTCGTGCCCTTGCCGCCGCATTTGCCGGTGGCAACGTTGAAGTTGCCGCAGGACAGAGGCGCGCGCCAATCCGAAATCAGGTCCTTGGAATCGGGCAGATAGTCGGACCATTCGTCGCCCATCACGAGGCCGGGCGTCTGCGACACGGTCTCGAACTGGCCGTCGGCCTGGATCTCGCCGATCAGCACCGGCTTGGTGATGTGATGGTTCGGCATCATGGTCGAATAGCCGCCGGTGAGGTTCGGCACGGACACGCCGACCATGGCGTCGATGACCTTGTCGGGATCGGTGGTGCCAGCCTTTTCGACCGCCTTCACCCACATGTTGAAGCCGATATAGTGAGCTTCCATCGGGTCGTTGGTGGTGCGCTTGTCATTCTTGATGAACTTGTGCCAGTCGGCGATGAACTTCTTGTTTTCGGGTGTGTCGACGCTCTCGAAATAGTTCCAGGCAGCGAGATGGCCGACCAGCGGCGCGGTATCGAGACCGGCCAGTTCTTCCTCACCGACCGAAAAGGCCATGACCGGGATGTCCTCGGCCTTGATGCCCTGGTTGCCGAGTTCCTTGTAGAACGGAACGTTGGCGTCGCCATTGACGGTCGAGACGACGGCGGTCTTCTTGCCGGCCGAGCCGAATTTCTTGATTGCGGAGACTTCGGTCTGCCAGTCGGAGAAGCCGAACGGCGTGTAGTTGACCATGATGTCTTCGGCGGCGACGCCCTTGGCCTTCAGATAGGCCTCGAGGATTTTGTTGGTGGTTCGGGGATAGACGTAGTCGGTGCCTTCCAGCACCCAGCGCTTCACCGAGCCACCGTCCTCGCTCATGAGATAATCGACGGCAGGAATCGCCTGCTGGTTCGGGGCGGCGCCGGTGTAGAACACGTTGCGCTCGCTTTCCTCGCCCTCATACTGGACGGGGTAGAACAGGATGTTGTCGAGTTCCGAGAACACCGGCAACACCGATTTGCGCGACACCGAGGTCCAGCAGCCGAACACGGCGGCGACCTTGTCCTTCGAGATCAGCTCGCGCGCCTTTTCGGCAAAGAGCGGCCAGTTGGAGGCCGGATCGACAACGACCGCCTCGAGCTTCTTGCCGAGCAGACCGCCCTTGGCATTCTGCTCTTCGATGAGCATCAGCATGGCGTCTTTCAGCGTCGTCTCCGAAATCGCCATGGTCCCCGATAGCGAATGCAGAATGCCGACCTTGATCGTGTCTTCGGCGGCCTTGGCCGGAGACGACATCGACAGGCCGGCGGCGATCACGCCCGCCGAAAACATTTTTGTTATTGTGGAGAAATTACCCCTCATACCGAAGACTCCCAAGCTGTTTGATTGCACCGCGACAATGCAAAGCAACTGCCGTGCCAAACGCGAAGGCGCCGCTCACAAAGATGGAATAGCCGAGCGTTATCAGCCGGTTGGTATATGAGCTGGAGAAACAAAAAGGCAGCCGGTAAAAATTGATTGAGGCAAATTTGCGCAGCGCACACCACTTTTGCCTAATTTTCGCCCAATTGAGACAAATGCCTAGTTTTTGATCTCCGGCCGTGGGTTCCGGGCGAACAATGTTGCGGCACCGCGCAAAAATAGGGCAAGCTCGCCCTTCAAAAGAGAGACGTCATGACATCTCGCATCTCACGCATTTCCTGCATCCTGCTGCTGATGGCAACGAGCGGCGCCGCGCGCGCCGATTTCAGCGAGGGCAAACTTCCTGACGGCACCTATCATTGCGAGGTCTATTTGCTCGGCGCCTTCCTCAACCTCGGCGACATCACTATCAAGGGCAATGTCTATACCGGCCCGGTGACGTTCGGAACGGCGCTGCAAGGCTACAACTATCAGATGAACGCCAATGGCGAGATCACCTGGCTCGGGCCGCTGGGCGGCTATACCACCGGTGGCAACTCCGTCTCCATGACACAGGCAACACTGGACGGCGAGACCGCCCCGTCATTCGACATCATTCTGAAGCAGCCCGACGGCGCCTTCACCGCCTCGACCTGCACCAAGGGCTGAGCGATGCGTAGTGCCGCGCCCAGTTGCGGCAAAACCTTCCTCTTATGTCATGTGAATGTTGCCTAAGCAGACTAGGGCAACGGTGCGCCGTAACATCCACCCTGAGAGGCAGACACCATGGCCAATACACCGTCTTCATCCTCCCCCGTCATCCGCGAAATCATTGCCGAGCGCGTCTCGCGCCGGTCTCTTTTGAAAGGCAGCCTCGCCTCCGGCGCGCTGATTGCCGGCGGCAGCTTTGTCGGCTCCTTGTTTGCCGGCGAAACGCATGCCGCCGCAGCGCAGTCGACGCTCGGCTTTCCCGAGCTGAAGCGGGTCTACGACAAGACCCATGCCGCCGCCGAAGGCTATGAGACGACCATCGTCGCGCGCTGGGGCGACCCGCTTGCAGCCGGCCTCGCCGAATTCGACGGCAACAAGGTCGCGGCGGAGGAACAGGAAAAGCGCTTCGGCTACAATTGCGACTACATCGCCTTCATGCCGCTGCCCAAGGGCACGGTGAATTCCGATCATGGCCTGCTCTGCGTCAACAACGAATACATCTCGCCCAATGTGATGTTTCCGGGGATGACCGAGGGCGATGCCGGCAAGACGATGACCAGGGAACAGGTCAATCTCGGCATGGCCGCGATGGGCCATTCGATCCTCGAGGTGCAGGTGAAGGACGGCAAGTGGGAAACCGTGGCGGACAGCCCGCTCAACCGCCGCATCACCGCCAACACCGAAATGACCGTTTCCGGACCGGTTGCCGGCCATGCGCTGATGAAAACTTCGGCCGACCCGACTGGCACGAAAGTGCTCGGCACCAGCTATAATTGCAGCGGCGGTTTCACCCCCTGGGGTACGGTGCTGACCTGCGAGGAAGGCGTGTCCGACATTTTCGGCGGCGACCCGAAAAAGGCGCCGACTGCCGACCTGCTCGACCGTTACGGCTTCGACGGCTCCGACATCTATGGCCGCGGCCGCTTCCATGACCGCTTCAACCTCGACAAGGAACCGAACGAGGCCAACCGCTTCGACTGGGTGGTCGAGATCGACCCTTACGATCCTCAGTCCAGGCCGGTGAAGCGCACGGCACTTGGCCGCATGTCGCATGAGGCCTCGACCGTGGTCCTCAACAAGGACGGCCGCGTTGTCGTCTATATGGGTGACGACGACTATTTCGAATATATGTACCGCTTCGTCTCGGCCAAGGCCTATGACAAGGCCAACCCGGCCTCCGGCGCCGATCTGCTCGACGATGGCGTGCTGTCGGTCGCCCGCTTCGATGCCGATGGCTCGATGACGTGGCTGCCGTTGGTGCACGGCCAGGGCAAGCTTACCGTCGAGAACGGTTTTGCCGACCAGGCCGAGGTGCTGTTGAAGACGCGGTTTGCGGCAGATGCGCTCGGCGCCACGCCGATGGACCGGCCCGAGGACATCGAGACCAATCCGGTGACCGGCCGCGTCTATGCGGTGATGACCAAGAACAAGAAGCGCGACCAGTCAAAGGTCAATCCGGCCAACACGCGGCCGGAAAATCTCTGGGGCCATATTGTCGAACTGATCCCGCCCGGCGGCCGCGGCGCGGATGCCGACCACACGGCGGAAAAGTATGCCTGGGACCTGTTCGTGCTCTGCGGCAACCCGAAAGATGCCAAGGTTGGCGCCACTTTTCATCCGGACACGTCGGACAATGGCTGGTTCGTCTGCCCCGACAACATCACCTTCGACCCGGCGGGGCGGCTGTGGGTGGCGACGGACGGCGCCAATGATTTCGACCTGCCGGACGGCGTCTATGGCGTCGACACCGAAGGTGCGGCGCGCGGCCTGCCGAAGCTGCTGTTCACCTGCCCGCACGGCGCCGAAGCGACCGGCCCGTGCTTCACGCCGGACGGCACGACTTTGTTCCTGTCGGTGCAGCACCCTGCGGAAGATGCCGAGACGCTCGACAAGGCGCAGACGCTATGGCCCGATTTCAAAGACGGCCAGTTGCCGCGACCTTCCGTCGTCGCCATCCGCCGCAGGGACGGACAGCCGGTCGGCGCATAGTGAGTCCTAGTGAAAAAGGCGGAACGCGCCATGCGCGTTCCGCGTAGCGATCCGGGAGGACGGCTCAGATCGTCTTGGCCGACATTTGCGAAGCGATGTATTCGGCCTGGCGGATAGCCAGCGACACGATCGTCAGCGTCGGATTTTCAGCCGCACCGGTCGTGAACTGGCTGCCGTCCGACACGAACAGGTTCTTGATGTCGTGCGCCTGGCCGTGCTTGTTGACGACGCCGTCTTCCGCCTTTTCGCTCATCCGGTTGGTGCCGAGATTGTGGGTTGAGGGATAGGGCGGCGTCGGGAAGGAGCGCGTCGCGCCGACCGCATCGTAAAGCGCTGTGGCCTGCTTGTAGGCATGGTTGCGCATCGCCGTGTCGTTGGGATGATCATCGAAATGCACGTCGGCGATCGGCATGCCGTGCGCGTCCTTCTCGTCCTTGTGCAGCGTGACGCGGTTTTCCGCGCGCGGCATGTCCTCGCCGACGATCCACAGGCCAGCCATGTGATCATAGTGGTCGAGCGCGGTGGTGAAGGAACGGCCCCAGCCGCCGGGATTGAGGAAGGCGGCCATGAAGGGCAAGCCGAGCGACAGCGTCTCGAATTCATAGCCGCCGACAAAGCCGCGTGAGGGATCGTGCCGCGCCTCGTCGCGGATAATGCCGGCCATGGTGGTGCCGCGATACATTCGCACCGGTTGGTCGAAAATGGCGTAGACCGAACCGGTGGTGTGGCGCATGTAGTTCTTGCCGACCTGCCCCGACGAATTGGCAAGCCCTTGCGGAAACTTCGCTGACTCGGAGTTCAGCAGCAGGCGCGGGCTTTCGATCGAGTTGCCGGCGACGGCAACGATGCGGGCCTTCTGCTCCTGCAGCTTGCCGTTCTTGTCGGCATAGACGACGCCGGTCACTTTTCCGCTAGCGTCATGGTTGATCTTGATCGCCATGGCGTTTGGCCGGACCTCGAGATGGCCGGTCGCCTCACCCTTGGGAATCTCGGTGTAGAGCGTCGACCATTTGGCGCCCCATTTGCAGCCCTGGAAGCAGAAGCCGGTCTGTTGGCAGGAGTTGCGGTCGTCGCGCTCGACCGAATTGATTGCCATGTTGCCGGTATGACATTCCTTATAGCCGAGCTTGTCGGCGCCGGCCTTGAGCACCTTGAAGTTGTTGTTGCCGGGCAGCCGCGGCCAGCCATTGGTGCCGGTGACGCCCATCTTGGCTTCCGCCTTGGCGTAGTAAGGCTCCATCTCGGCCAATGTGACCGGCCAGTCCAGCAGGTTGGCGCCTTCCAGCTTGCCGTAGGTCGAGAGCGTCTTGAACTCATGCTCCTGGAAGCGCAGCGAGGCGCCGGCCCAGTGCGTGGTCGAGCCGCCGACCGATTTGACGATCCAGGCCGGCAAACTGGGGAAATCCTTCGACACCCGCCAGTCGCCTGAGGTTGTGCGCTTGTCCGTCCAGGCGAGCTGGCTGAAGGAACCCCACTCGTCGTTGATGAAATCCTCGTATTCGTGGCGCGCGCCGGCCTCGAGGATGACGACATCGACGCCTTTCTGGGCGAGTTCGTTGCCGAGCGTGCCGCCGCCGGCGCCGGAGCCGATGATCACGACCACGCCGTCGTTGTTGAGATCAAATGAAGCTGCCATGGTTTCCTCCCATGAATTCCTGTTTGCGGGGTTTCAGAACGACGGAAGGGCTCAGAGCCACTCTATGTCGTCGAAACCGCGCGCGATGTAGCCGCCCTTGGAGTAGGATTCGCCCTCGTAGCCGAAAATCGGCCACACCTCCTGCTGGTTGTAGAGGCTGACGACGAGGCCGCCGCGGATGGACTGGAAGAACGGCGTCGCCTCGATCTGCTGCAGCACGGCAACGCGCTGCTCCTCCCAGCCGAGGCCGCGATAGCCGCCCTCGCCCGACTTCTTGTCGAGGTTGGCGATGCCGTCTTCGATCATCGTCTTGTAGGCAGCGTCCTTGCCGGCCTGCTCATCATGCCCTTTTACGGCGATGGCGTAGTATTTGTCGGGCACCTGATCGTGCGGATAGATGTCGCGCGCCATCTGGATCAGCGTTGCCATAGTTTCGGGCTTGAGCGCCGATGTCTCAAGCCCCCAGGCATTTTCAGGGCTGATGACGGCGCTGCCGGAAATGACGAGCAACGCGCCGATGCCGCCGCGTTTGAGAAGTTCACGACGTGAGAGCCTCGCGTCATAGATCGTGACCATTTGTTCCTCCCTGCTTGCTGTTTGCGCCCTTGAACAGCGCCGTTGCTGGCGCCGCGCGGCTGAATGCGGCTGATAATCCCCTACTGGAAGCGCCCTCCACGCTGCAGAACCTCGATCTTGTAGCCGTCGGGGTCCTCGATGAAGAAAAAGCGGGCGATCAGCGATCCGTCGCGGTTGAATTCGACCATCTTCTTGGGGTTGAGGCCGAGCGCGCCGATCCGGTCGTGTTCGCTGTCGAGATCGGACACCGAGACCGCCAGATGGCCGTAACCGTCGCCAAGCCCATAAGGCTCGGTGCGGCCCTTGTTCACGGTGAGTTCGAGCTCGAACCCCGTTTCGGCGTTGGCAAGGTAAATCAGCGTGAATGTCTCGAAATCCAGCCTGTCGGCGACGTCGAGCCCGAAAGCGTTTCTGTAGAAATCGACGGATCTGGCCTCTTGGAGAACCCGGATCATGGAATGGATTGCCTTCGCCAAATCAGTCTCCGCCGCTGCATGTTGGAGGCGATTATGGGCGGCACGCGCGAAAGGTGGTGGCAGCCGGTTACCACGGCTAAATTTGGGTAGTGTGCTGAGAGTTCTGCAAATTCGCTGAGAGGGGGCGGTCATGGCAGGCTGGTGATTGTTCACGTCACCTGATTCCCGCGAAGGAACGCCACCATGACCAAGACTGAAGTTAAGACCGCCAGCGCTGCCGTCAAAGACATTTTGCTTTCGAACCCGGATGGATTGCACGAAGTGCTCCGTGCGGTGATGCAGGAGGTGCTTGAGGCCGAGATGGACGAGGCGCTGGGTGCCTCGAAGAGCGAGCGCACGCCCGAACGGCTTGGCTATCGCTCGGGCTATTACGGCCGCACCCTTGTGACGCGGGTCGGCAAGCTCGAGCTGCGGGTTCCGCAGGACCGGGCCGGGCGCTTCTCCACCGAGCTGTTCGAGCGCTACCAGCGTTC